>NZ_JALPKP010000110.1:0-1461 GCF_051383635.1 Geodermatophilus sp. CPCC 205506
ATATTTAACCGATGAGCACCATACTTTTGATGTAACTAGAGAAATCGCTGCTCACATTGATGACAATACATCCGAATCAGAAAAAATTATGATTATTGACTTGTAAGCACACCATATTGACACGTCTTGAAAAATAGCACAAAAAATGAGGCATCTCGCTGTTTGGCGAGGTGCCTCATTTTATTATCGATACAATTTTAATTGCCGCAGAGTTGCCGAACCATTGGATTCCATGGCAAATAAGCCTTCAGATCCGGGTTCTGAGAGCGGGTGTGCGCTTCAAAAATCAATTCCAGATATTTGAAGACGTTCAGGTTGTTTAACTTGGCAGTCTGAACGATCGTGTAGAAAATCGCGTTGGCTTTGGCATCAGCTGTGGATTTCGCGAACAGACTGTTTTTGCGGATGATGGTCGAGGGCCGAATGCTTTGCTCCACCGCATTGTTGCTTAATGGTAGCTCACCGATTTCAAAAATCTGATACACACGTGACTTGAGTTTTACGGCATTTTTGATGGCGTTTCTCAGCCGATGCATCGGATTTGAAATTCCCTCGATAAAGGTATAGAAGGCATCCAGCAGTGGCTTGACCAACTTCTGCCGTTGCGCCTTTTTCTCAGCTGGCGTCTGGTATTGCAAATTGTTTTCACAATGAAATACCCTGCTAAGCAGCTTGACGGCCTTTGTTGCCGGGGCATCATCCTTTAATTTGAGACCCTTGACCAATTCAATGAATAGTCGCCGGATATGTATCAAACAGCTGCCGAAGATTGATTCCGGCAACCGTTCTTGGCTATAGCCACCATAACCATCACACATGACTGCTCCTGAATAATCAGAAGTCAGAACATCGCTGATAACTTTACCAGAACGCGTTGGTGCGTAATGAAAGAGGGCTATTTGATGATTTGCGAACTCCTTCGGTGTTCGCACGACCCAGAAATAGGATCTGCTCTTGCCACTGTCAAGGACTTGAAAAGGCGTTTCATCCATATGAACAACCTTCTCTTGACGCAATTGGTCACAGAGAAGGTTATACAGTGGTTTTAAAAAAAGATCGGCACCTTTGATGACGGCGTTTGCCATCTGCTTGGAATTTAATTCCAAGCTGGCGGCTTTCCAGATGCGTTCTTGACGATTGAATGGAATTGCCAGATCGAACTTGTTGGTCGCAATGTTTGCTAAAACACTACTTGAAACGTAGCTGTGATTGAACAGTGGACTAGGTGTACCTGCAGTCACCAGCTTGTCACCACCGTTAGGATGACAATGCCGACACTTATATACCTTGGCATAAGTGTTCTTGCAGAAAAACTGTGCTGGGATAACTACCGGTTCACGACTGATTAGTTTGCGACCAATATTTTCCAATGGCTGCTCACAGTCGGGACAAGTCTTGTTCTTAAGATCGTATTACCAATCGTTTTGAGCTAGGCTATCCAATTTTTCCTGACGGACATGT
>NZ_JALPKP010000111.1:0-1453 GCF_051383635.1 Geodermatophilus sp. CPCC 205506
GGGTGTGTCAGCTGGCCTGTGTAAGTGCCTGACTCGGTGATGGGTCAGGCCAGGTCGAGCCGGCCCGGGAACATGATGTCGAACTGGTTGAGTGCTGTCTTCCAGGCGCCGCTGCCGCGGCCGGCGGTGGCCCGGGTGGTAGTGCGGCCCATCTCCTTGCAGGCCAGGTAGAGGACCTTGATCAGGGCCTCGTCGGAGGGGAAGTGGCCGCGGTTGCGGGTGCTGCGGCGCAGCTGACTGTTGATGCTCTCGATCATGTTCGTGGTGTAGATGACCTTGCGGACCTCGGGGGCGAAGTCGAACAGCGGAATGACCCGCTCCCAGGAGTCGCGCCAGCGGCGGATGACCGCGGGATTGTTCCGGCCGAAGTCGGACTCGGCCAGCGCCTCGAGCTCGGCGCGGGCGGCGGCCTCGGTCGGCGCGCTGTAGATGGTGCGCAGCAGCGCGGCGACCTTCTTGCGGTCGTTGTAGTTGACCCAGCGCAGCGAGGCCCGGACCAGATGCACGATGCAGGTCTGCACCACCGTCTCGGGCCAGACCGCGGTGATCGCCTCGGGCAGCCCGGTCAGCCCGTCGCAGACGGCGATGAGCACGTCGACGACTCCGCGGGCCTTGAGTTCGTTCATCACCCGCAGCCAGAACTTGGCGCCCTCGGTGGTCTCCACCCAGATGCCCAGGACCTCCTTGCGGCCCTCGGCGTCGACCCCGACGGCCAGGTGCGCGGCCTTGTTCCGCACGCTGCCGCCGTCGCGGACCTTGCAGACCAGCGCGTCGAGGAAGATCACCGGATAGACGCTGTTGAGCGGGCGGGCCTGCCACTCGGCGACCTCGGCGTGCACCGCGTCGGTGATCTTGCTGATCAGGTCCGGGGAGACGTCGACGTCGTAGATCTCGGCCAGGTGCGCGGTGATGTCGCGGGTGCTCATGCCCTTCGCGTAGAGGCCGAGGACGATCTTGTCGATGCCATCCAGCCGGCGCTGGCCCTTGCGCACGATCTGCGGGGTGAACGTGCCGGCCCGATCCCGCGGTGTCTCCAGCGCCACCGGCCCGGCCTCGGTCAGCAGCGTCTTGGGCGTGCTGCCGTTGCGCGAGTTGCCCGAGCCGCGACCGGCCGCGTCGCCGGACTCGTAGCCCAGATGGTCGGTCAGCTCCTCGGCCAGGGCGGCCTCCAGCACCGACTTCATCATCTGTCCCAGCAGCCCGGAGTCCCCGGCGATGTCCAGGCCTTCCTCGCGGGCCTGGGTCACCAGCCGGCGCGCCAGGTCCGGTGAGACCAGCGGTTGCTCCCCGCCGTCACGGCGAGGCCGGCCCACCCGTCCTCGAGGCTTCTCGGCCGGCACCGCACCATCGTCGACCACCGGCGACTGCACTGCGTCTGTCACTGCGTGTCCTCTCCGAGCCATGAGGGCTCAGCTTCGGAGTCACGCACTTACACAGCAGACCTGACACGCCC
>NZ_JALPKP010000112.1:0-1424 GCF_051383635.1 Geodermatophilus sp. CPCC 205506
CGGGTCGCAGGGCGGACTCAACCGGTCGTCGCAACACCCCGTGATCACGGAGGTGTTCGATGGTGCGACGTCAGCAGCACGCGGATCGGGCTTTGCGGCCCGCGATGCGCTCACCGGGCCGGCCGATGCCCTCCAGGCATGTGGAGCGCGAGTTCTGGCGCTTGATCGCGCAGGGAAGGCGCACGGAGGACGCCGCGCTCGAGATCGGCGTGTCCACGCCAGTCGCGTCGCGCTGGTTTCGCCACGCTGGCGGCATGCCGCCGCTGAGCCTGGCCGAGCCCACCGGCCGCTACCTGTCGTTCCACGAGCGTGAGGACCTCGCTCTGCTGAAGGCGAAGGGTCTCGGGGTCCGGGCGATCGCTCGTGAACTCGAGCGCGATCCCGGCACGATCTCGCGCGAGCTGCGACGGAACGCCGCGACCCGCAGCGGCAGAATCGAGTACCGGGCGACGGTCGCGCAGTGGAAGGCGCAGACCGCCGCTCGGCGCCCCAAGCCGACGAAGCTCGCGAGCAATCCGCGGCTGCAGGAGTACGTCCAGACGCGGCTGAGCGGGCAGTTGCAGCGGCCCGACGGGACGGTCGCGGCGGGGCCGCCGACGACCTGGAAGGGCTTGAACAAGCCCCATCGTGCGGACCGTCGCTGGGCGAGGGCCTGGAGTCCGGAGCAGATCAGCCGACGGCTCGTCGTCGACTTCCCCGACGATGCGGACATGCGCATCAGCCACGAGGCGATCTACCAGGCGCTCTACATCGAAGGGCGCGGCGCGCTCAAGCGTGAGCTGGTGGCCTGCCTACGGACTGGGCGGGCGCTGCGCAAGCCCCGCGAGCGCTCGCGCAACAAGCCGCAGGGTCACGTCACCCCCGACGTCGTGCTCAGCGAGCGGCCGGCCGAAGCCGAGGACCGAGCGGTCCCCGGGCACTGGGAGGGCGACCTCATCATCGGCCTGAACCGATCTGCTATCGGCACCGTGGTCGAGCGCACCAGCCGCTACACGCTGCTCGTTCACCTGCCGCGTCTGGAGGGCTACGGCACTGTTCCGCCGGTCAAGAACGGACCCGCCCTGGGCGGCTACGGCGCCATCGCGATGAAGGACACCCTCACCACGACGATGGCCACGATGCCTGCCGAGCTGCTGCGCTCACTGACCTGGGACCGCGGCAAAGAGCTCTCCGCGCACGCACAGTTCAAGATCGACACCGGCATCGCCGTCTACTTCGCCGACCCGCACTCACCCTGGCAGCGCGGCACAAACGAGAACACCAACGGCCTCCTGCGCCAGTACTTCCCCAAGGGCACCGACCTCTCCCGCTGGGCCCTGGGCGACCTCCTCGCCGTCCAGGCCGCAATCAACAGCAGACCCCGCAAGGTCCTCGACTGGAAGACCCCCGCGGAGGTCCTGGACGAGCACCTACGCTCACTGCAC
>NZ_JALPKP010000113.1:0-1412 GCF_051383635.1 Geodermatophilus sp. CPCC 205506
CAGCGCATGAGCAGTCCGTTGAGTCTGGCGCCGGCGCCGCGGTCGGAGGCGGCCGAGCGGGTGCGGGGAGAGGTGCGGGAGTTCCTGGCCGGTGAGTTGGCGGCCGGGTCGTTCACGCCGCACGTGGACACCTGGCTGTCCGGGGTGGATCCGGGGTTCTCCCGCAAGCTGGGGGCGCGGGGCTGGCTGGGGATGACCTGGCCCGAGCGGTACGGCGGGCACGAGCGGTCGGCGATGGAGCGGTACGCGGTGACCGAGGAGCTGCTGGCGGCCGGCGCGCCGGTGGCGGCGCACTGGATCGCCGATCGGCAGTCGGGGCCCAACCTGTTGCGGTATGGCAGCGAGGAGCAGCGGCGGTCGATCCTGCCGCGGATCGCGGCGGGGGAGTGTTTCTTCGTGATCGGGATGTCCGAGCCCGACTCGGGCTCGGATCTGGCCTCGATCCGCACGAAGGCGGTCCGCAACGGCGCCGGGGACTGGGTGGTGTCGGGGGCGAAGGTGTGGACGAGCAATGCGCACCATTCGCACTTCGGGATCGTGCTGGTGCGCACCGCGCCGCTGGATCCGGGGAATCGGCATGCCGGGTTGTCGCAGTTGCTGGTGGATCTGTCGCTGCCGGGGATCACGGTGAATCCGATCCGGATCCTGGACGGTGGGCACCACTTCAACGAGGTGGTGTTCGACCAGGTGGTGGTGCCGGGCGGGATGCTGCTGGGGGCGGAGGGCGCCGGGTGGGCGCAGGTGACCGCGGAGCTGGCGTTCGAACGCAGCGGTCCGGAGCGGTTCCTGTCGACGTATCCGGTGCTGGCCGAGTTCGCCCGGCGGGCGTGTGACTCCGGCGACGGTGGGCAGTTGGCGGCGCTGGGCCGGTTGTCGGCGCGGTTGCTGGCGTTGCGGCAGTTGTCGTTGCGGATCGCCGCGGCGCTGGATCGGGGGGAGTTGCCCGACATTCCGGCGGCGCTGGTGAAGGACGTGGGCACCACGTTCGAGGCCGACGTGGTCGATGAGGTGCGGAAGGTGGTGGCGGTGCCGGCGTCGCTGGACTCCCCGGATCCGCTGGGCCGGGCGTTGGCCGAGGCGCAGCTGCACGCGCCGGGGTACACGCTGCGCGGCGGGACCAACGAGATCCTGCGCGGCATCGTGGCCCGCGGGCTGGGGCTGCGATGAGCAGCGCGGAGCGGGCGCTGGTGGTGGGCACGGTGCGCGACATCCTCGCCGCGCACGAGCCGTTCGTGCTCGACGCCGGGCGGGCCTGGGACGCCCGGTTGTGGGCGGCGCTGGCCGGGGCGGGGCTGACCGGGGTGGGGCTGCCGGAGGCGGCCGGCGGGTCGGGTGGGGAGCTGGCCGACGCGGTCGCGGTCGTGGGCACGCTGGCCGCCGGGGCCGGCGCGGTTCCGGTCGCCGAGCAGCTG
>NZ_JALPKP010000114.1:0-1317 GCF_051383635.1 Geodermatophilus sp. CPCC 205506
CCTCCGACGACGCCGCCACCGCATCCGCCGACCCGGCCACCGCCGCCAGCACCCCGCGCAGGTTCTGCTGCGCCGTGCCCAGCGCAGCAGCCATGCGGCCGAGCTCGTCCCGGCCGCGCACATCGGGCGTCACCGTCAGGTCACCGGCGGCCAGCGCGTCGACCGAGGCCTGCACGGACCGGACCGTGCTGACGATCCGGCGGACGACGAACAGGGTGAGTCCGCCGGCGAGGGCGATGCCGGCGGCCAGGGCCGCCCAGAGCGTGCGCGTGGCCGAGGAGGCGATCGCCGCGGCGTCGTCTGTGTCGCTCTGCCCGGCCGCGACCCGCCGCTCCTGCATGGCGTTGTACTCGTCCATGAGCAGGTCGGAAGAGTTCTGCAGCGGACCGGTGATGAGCGCCGTGGCCGTAGCGAGGTCGCCGGCGTTCGCGGCCGGGACGAGCTGGTCCTCGGCGACGGCGTAGTAGTCCTCCACATGGCCCCGGAAGACCTCGAACGCCTCGCGGTTGACCGTGACCTCGGCGTAGGCGTCCAGCTGGCCGTCGACCGTCTCGCGCCGCTCGGCCAGGTCGGCCAGCAGGGCAGCCCGGGTCGCCGGGTCGGCGAGGGGGTAGGTGTTGTAGCGCGACCGGTCGCCCTGCCACGAGCGCTGGATGTTCGACAGGTCGGCGAGGGTGACGACGTTGTCGTTGATCCGCATGGCGGCCGCCTCGAGCGAGGAGATGCGGCTGACGGCGAGCACCGCCATGGCGACGGCGACCGTGGCCAGCACGGCGAGCGCCGCACCGATCTTCACGCCGACCGGCCGATCGGCGAACCAACCGCCGCTGCGGGCAGTGTGTACCGCGGCAGAACTGCTCATGGGGTGCTCCTGGAATGCGCGGGATGACAGTGGGGCACCGCCACGAGGTCACCGGAATGGTGTTCCTCGTGTGGTGCCCGGGCATCGTGTGCGATTCCGGACGGCTCCACCGCGAATGGTGTGGGCGTGTCGCGGCATGCGGTCGAGAAAGGTCGGCGACCTCCTCCCTGCCGTTTCTTTGTCGACTTGCGGAGAATGGCCTCCGACGGCGGCGCGGGACCGTCCGGCCCCGCGCCGCCCGTGGGCGTCAGTAGGTGAAGCGGCCGACGCTGGTGCGCAGGTCGGCGGCCATCCGGGACAGCTCGTCGACCGCGGTGCGGGTCTGGGTCAGCGCCTGGGTGGTGGCCCCGGCGGCCTCGGACACCCCGGTGATGTTCTCCGCGATCTGCCCGGACCCGCTCGCCGCCTCCTGCACCGACCGGGACATCTCGTTGGTGGTCGCGGTCTGCTCCTCC
>NZ_JALPKP010000115.1:0-1265 GCF_051383635.1 Geodermatophilus sp. CPCC 205506
CCGCCGCGAGCCTGCGAGCGGTGGGGGGCAGGGGGTCCTCCGTCAGCTCAGGCGCTCGAGCACCATCGCCATGCCCATGCCGCCACCGACGCACATCGTCTCCAGGCCGAAGGTCTTGTCCTTGGTCTGCAGGCCGTTGATCAGCGTGCCGGTGATGCGGGCGCCGGTCATGCCGAACGGGTGGCCGACGGCGATCGCCCCGCCGTGCACGTTGAGCCGGTCGATGTCGATGCCGAGGTCGCGGTAGCTGGGGATGACCTGCGCGGCGAACGCCTCGTTGATCTCCACGAGGTCGATGTCGCCGATGCTCATCCCGGCACGCTGCAGCGCCGCCCGGGAGGCGTCGACCGGTCCGTAGCCCATGATCTCCGGGGAGAGCCCGGTGACGGCGGTGGAGACGATCCGGGCCAGCGGGGTCAGCCCCAGGTCGCGGGCCTTGGTGTCGCTCATGACCACGACCGCGGCGGCACCGTCGTTGAGCGGGCAGGCGTTGCCCGCGGTGACCCGGCCGTCGGGGCGGAACACCGGCTTGAGCCCGGAGACGCCCTCCAGCGTGGTGCCCGCCCGCGGCGTGTCGTCGGTGCTGACCACCGTGCCGTCGGGGGCGGTGACCGGGGTGATCTCCCGCGCCCAGAAGCCGTCGGCGATCGCCTGCTCGGCCAGGTTCTGGCTGCGGACGGCGAACTCGTCCATCTCCTGCCGGGAGACGTCCTTGAGCAGCGCCAGGTTCTCGGCGGTCTGGCCCATGGCGATGTAGATGTCGGGCAGCTCACCGTTCTGTCGCGGGTCGGCCCAGGCGTCCGCGCCGCTCTCCGCGGTCTTGGCCACCCGGGCCTGCGCGTCCTCGAACACCGGGTTCTTGGTGTCCGGCAGCGAGTCGCTGCTGCCCTTGGCGAACCGGGACACCATCTCCACGCCGGCGGAGATGAACACGTCGCCCTCGCCGGCCTTGATCGCGTGCATGGCCATGCGGGTGGTCTGCAGCGAGGAGGAGCAGTAGCGGGTGACGGTGGTGCCGGGCAGGTGGTCCATGCCGAGCAGGACGCTGACGACCCGGCCCATGTTGTACCCCTGCTCGCCGCCGGGCAGGCCGCAGCCGAGGATCAGGTCGTCGATGTCGGTCGGGTCCAGCGCCGGCACCTTCTCCAGCGCCGCCCGCACGATCGTGGCGGTGAGGTCGTCGGGGCGCAGGTCCTTGAGCGAGCCCTTGAAGGCGCGGCCGATGGGCGAGCGCGCGGTCGCGACGATGACGGCTTCGGGCATGG
>NZ_JALPKP010000116.1:0-1191 GCF_051383635.1 Geodermatophilus sp. CPCC 205506
GCCGGCGGCGTCCCCTACCGGGGACGGCGTTGCGGTCTGGAAATGGTGCGCGGCCATCCGTTGACGTCGTGGTGGCATGGTCGTTCGAGGCCGTCCCATAGTCGGGCGCCGGGAGCTGTGTCGTGGGCCGTTGCGTGTGCTTCGAGCACGAGGATCAGATTCGCCGTTCCCTGCAGCTCCTGCGGGTGGCCGCCTCCACAGATCCTCCAGGGAGGCGAGGGCGATGCAGGTCGAGACCGACGAGCCCGAGATCATCGAGCGAGTCGCCGCGCTGGATATCGGCAAGGCCGAGGTGGTGTGCTGCGCGCGGGTGCCCGGCCCGGGCGGGCACCGCATGCAGGAGATCCGCACCGTTTCCACGATGACCGGCGCGCTTCTGGCGCTGGGTGACTGGCTGGCCGGCCTCGGGGTCACTCGGGTGGTGATGGAGGCGACCAGCGACTACTGGCGCGCGCCGTTCTATCTGCTGGAGGACCGGTTCGAGACCTGGCTGGTCAACGCCCACGACGTCAAGCACCTGCCCGGCCGGCCCAAGACCGACCGGCTGGACGCGGTGTGGCTGTGCAAGGTCGCCGAGCGGCAGATGCTGGGGCCCAGCTTCGTGCCACCGCCGGCGATCCGGCAGCTACGCGACCTGACCCGCTACCGGGTCGACCTGCTCACCGAACGCACCGCGGAGAAGCAGCGCGTGGAGAAGCTGCTCGAGGACGCGCTGATCAAGCTCGCGGTCGTGGTCAGCGACCCGTTCGGGGTCTCCGGGCGGGCGATCATGGCGGCGCTGATTGCCGGCGAGCGTGATCCGGCGGTCCTCGCCCATCTGGCCCGCGGCACGCTCCGGTCCAAGACCGCCCGCCTGACCGAGGCGCTCACCGGCCGATTCACCGAGCACCACGCGTTCCTGCTGGCCCAGATGCTGCGCCGGGTGGACGCGATCACCGCCGACGTCGCCACCGTGCAGGACCGCATCGCCGCCCAACTCGGCGAGCTGGCCCCGGCGGTGGCGCGGCTGGACGCGATCCCCGGGATCGGGCCGATCGCCGCGCAGCTGATCCTGGCCGAGATCGGCATCGACATGACCCGCTTCCCGACCCCGGCACACCTGGCCTCGTGGGCCCGGTTCGCGCCCGGAGTCAACGAATCTGCCGGCCGCCCGACCGGCAAAGCGGCCAGCGGCAAGGGCAACCGCTACCT
>NZ_JALPKP010000117.1:0-1177 GCF_051383635.1 Geodermatophilus sp. CPCC 205506
GCCTCGACCAGCATCGCGGTCAGCCACTTGTTGCCGTGCTGCTGCTCGGGCTGATGCCGCTTGCCGGCCGACTCGAAGATCCCCGGCGCCAGACCGGCCCAGGAGGCCAGATGCGCCGCCGAGGGAAAGCGGGCCATGTCCCCGCCGGTCTCGGCCAGGATCACCTGGGCCACCTTGGGCCCCACGCCCGGGATGGTCTGCAGCAGCTCCAGCTGGTGCGCCCACGGTGTGCAGGCGGTGGCGATGACCTCGTCGAGCTCGGCGAGGGCGTCCTCGATCAGCTCCAGCCGGTGCAGCATGGTCCGCGCCAGCTGGGCGTGTTGGGCGGTGAAGTGCCCGGTCAGCGCCTCGACCAGCTGTGGCATCTTGATCCGCATCTTGCCCTTGGCCAGCTGCGCGAGCACCCGCGGATCGCGCTCCCCTTCGACCATCGCGGTCAGCATCGCCCGGGCCGAGACGCTGGTCAGGCTGGCCGCGACCGACGACAACTTGATCGAGGCGTCCTCGAGCATCAGCTCCAGCCGGGTCACCTCCCGGGTGCGGTCGGCCATCAGCTGCACCCGGTAGCGGGTCAGCATCCGCAGCCGGCGGATGTCGGGCGGTGGCACGAACGACGGGCGGATCAGCCCGTGCTCGAGCAGTTGGGCGATCCACTCGGCGTCCTTGACGTCGGTCTTGCGGCGCGCGACGGCCTTGATGTGCGCGGCGTTGACCAGCCAGACCTCCAGTACCTCTTCCAGGCAGTAGAACGCCGGCTTCCAGTACGTCGAGGTCGACTCCATCGCCGCGATCGTCACCCCGCGGTCGAGCAGCCAGTCGCGCATGACCTCCAGCGCGCGGGTGGTCGTGGGAAACGTCCGCGTCTCGCCACGCCGGCCGCCCGGGCCCGGCGTGCGCACGCAGACCGTCAGCGTCGCCTTGCCGATGTCCAACCCGGCGGCCCGCTCGTACAGCACCTCCACGGCAACCCCTCCCCTGCTCGCCACCGATCCGGTGTCGTCCGGAGGGCCCTCTGCCAGGACACAGACCCACGCGCTCACGGCAGCAATCAAGGGGCACCCGAGGGCCCCGCGCCATACACCTCTACGGGCTCACCCGCACCACTGTGCAACGACGTCGCCGGACCCCGACAGCATTCTCATCAGCAAGGGCAGCGATCAAGATCGCAACCGTTACA
>NZ_JALPKP010000119.1:0-1085 GCF_051383635.1 Geodermatophilus sp. CPCC 205506
GTGCCGGTCAGGCGGTGCCGGTCAGGCGTGGTGCAGGAAGCCGCGCTGGCCGGGGCGGCGGTTGGGCGGGTAGCCGAGCTTGGCCAGCGCCTCGTCGGCGCTGTCCCAGTACTCGCCGAGCCGGTAGATCTCGCGGGCTTCCTTGCCCGTGGCGACCTCGCGGCCGAGCTCGCCGGCGATCCGCACGAGCTGGCGGACGGCGTCGGCGGAGGTGAGCTTCTCGCCCAGCCGTCCCCAGAGGGTGTCCTCGTTGCCGCAGCGCGGGTGCAGGCCCATCGCGATCGCCATCGTGTTGATCGGCAGGACGTTGCGCATGATGCTCTCGAGCGTCAGCGACGCGCCGTCGGGCACCCGGCGGATGAACTCCATCATCGTGTAGGGGTTCGGGCCGTCGAAGCCGCCGCCGATGGACACCCAGGTGATGTTCAGCGGGCCGGTGTAGACGCCGCGGCGGACCAGCCGCTCCACGGTCTCCAGCTGCGCGGAGTGGGCCAGCTGGAAGTGCGGCTGGATGCCGTTGGCGACCAGCCGGCGCAGGTGCTCCTCCACCCACTCGGGCCCGGCCGGCACCTCCATGTTGCGGTAGGCCTCCCACAGCTCGGGCCGCTGGAACGAGGTGCCCGCGATGTCGGAGTCGGTCATCAGCTCGACGATGTTCATCTGCGAGGTGTTGATCGCGATGGTCACCTGGTCGGGCTTGGGGTCCAGCTCGGCGAGCATGTGGCGGGTGTCGTCGGACAGCCACTTGGCGTCGCCGTCCTCACCCTCCGGGGAGAACGAGATCGACCCGCCGACCTGCAGGATCATCTCCGGCACGGCCTCCCGCAGGCGGCGCAGCAGCTCGTTGAACTGCGACAGCCGCTTGGAGCCCTTGCCGTCGAGCTCGCGCACGTGGATGTGCAGCACGGTGGCGCCGGCCTCCCAGCAGTCCACCGCCTGCTGGACGTGCTGGTCCATGGTCAGCGGGATGTCCTCCGGGAAGTCGGCCGGCTCCCACTCGGGCCCGTAGGGGGCCGCGGTGATGACCAGCTTCTCCTGGTTCTCGGGGAACAGGGAATCGTCGAGGAAGTGCATGTCAATTCTCC
>NZ_JALPKP010000011.1:0-122925 GCF_051383635.1 Geodermatophilus sp. CPCC 205506
TGGCCCGCCCTCACCCGCGTCGTCTGAGAGCCGGCCGAAGGGCAGAAATGGCCATTTCTGCCCCGGACGGCGACGTGTTCAGACGGTCTCGGGTACCCGGAGGTGGGCCAGGACCAGCTCGAACTCCCCGACCTCGAGGATCGTGCTGCCCATCGCGGCGGCGAACTCCTCGCGGACGGCCGTGGCGTTGGTCCGGGACCGCTCCAGCGTGGCCCGGTCGGCGTAGGTGACCGCGCCGGCGCCGTTGCCCTCCCGCCGGTCCATCATCAGGCTGGCGCTGCAGAAGCCGTCCATCTCCTCCAGCCGCGGCAGCAGGCTCATCTTGTAGGCGTCGAGGACCCGCTCCACGTTCGCCGGCTCGGTGCGGCTCCAGGTGACCCGGGTGCAGGCCCCCTCCGGTGCCTCGTGCACGCGGTGCAGGACGGCGATCTCCCACGTCTGCACCTCGGGCCGTCCGCCGAGGATCCGGCTGACCTCGTCCCGCAACGGGCCCACGCGGTCCATCGTGGCGCGCATCATCTCCTCCGTCTGCCAGGCGCTCGTGACGATGCAGCGGCCGGTGTCGCGGTCGGCGAGCATGGAGAGACCGACGCAGCCCTCCATCTGCTGGACCTTGGGCATCGCCTCGTCGCGCATGTAGGCGGTCGCCTCGTCGATGGCCCCGGGGTTGCCGCGGACGGTGGTCGTTCGGGCGTACATGCCACCACTCCTCTCGGGAGGCGGCGCGCCCCTGCGGCGTCGCCGCGCAGCCGAGGGTCCTCGCCGCGGCAGGGGGTGACAACGGGTCGTGCGCGGCGGCCGGGCGCGGCGCTGCGGCCGGTGTCCGCACCACCCGGCACGGACACCGGCCGGACGACGTCAGACGGTCTCCGGTACCCGCAGGTGGGCGAGGACCAGCTCGAACTCGGCGACGTCGGTGATCGCCATGTGCATCTGCGACGCGAACTCGTCGCGCATGGCGCGGCCCTGCTCGCGGGTCCGCTCCATGGCCGCGCGGTCCTCGAACGTGACGGCGGCGACCGCCATGCCCTCCGCCCGGCTCACGAGGAGGCTGACGCTGCAGAAGCCGGGGTACTCCTCGATGCGCGGGACCAGGTTCGCCTTGACGGCGTCGATGGCGCGGTCGATCTGGTCGGGCTCGGTGCGGGACCAGGTGAGCCGGCTGCAGGCGCCCTCGTGGGTCTCGTGCGCCCGGTGCATGATGGCGATCTCCCACTCGCGCACCTCCGGCGCGCCGCCGAAGATCTGCGCCGCCCTCTCCCGCGACGAGCGCACCCCTTCGGCGCTGGCGTGCATCGCCTCCGCATCGCGCCAGGACGTCGTGACGATGCAGTGGCCGGCCTCGCGGTCGGCGAGCATGGACAGGCCGACGCAGCCCTCCATCTGCTGGACCATCGGCATCACCTCGTCGCGGACGTAGGCGATGCCCTCCTCCATGGACTGCGGGTTGCCGCGGATGGTGGTCGAACGGGCGTACATGCCACGACTCCTCTCTCGAGGTGCTCCCGGTGGAGGCGGCGGTGCCCGTGCGGCATCGCCGCGCCGAACAGCGTCCTCGCCCGGTCACCGCGAGGCAACGCCCCGGAGAACCGCGGCCACCCCGCGACGGACCCGTCGCCTGGTGGGCCGCCGTCCTCACCTCCCCGTCGCCGCCCTCGTGCTGCACGCGGTGGTCGGCGACGGGGCGGTGAGGACGGCGCCGAGGTCGTGCCGGGCGACCGGCGGCGGCGCCCGGTGTCGACGTGTCGACCGGGCGCTGTGTCGCTGTGTCGACACCGGGCCACTCGCCGTCGTCCGGAGAGTGCAGCAGCATGGCGGGGTGACCAGCGCGACCGACCGACACGGGCACACCCACCGCCTCGACCTGGAGGACGCGACCGTCCGCGAGTGGGACGCGACGGTGGTCGCCGCCGACCCGGAGCAGGGCATCGTGCTCGACCGCAGCGCCTTCTACCCCGGAGGCGGCGGCCAGCCGCCGGACGAGGGCGTGCTGCTGTGGGGCGGCGTCCGGACCCGCATCGCCGGCACCCGCAAGGGCGACGAGCTGTACCTGATCCCGGTGGAGGGCGACCCGGTGCCGCCGCCGGGGACGGCGGTGCGCGGAGCCCTGGACGACGAGCGGCGCACCCAGCTGATGCGCACCCACTCCGGCCTGCACGTGCTCACCGGCGTCGTGTTCCGGGACTTCGGCGCACTCGTGACCGGCGGCAACATGGAGCCGCTCACGGCGCGCATGGACTTCGACCTGGCAGAGGTCCCGGCCGACTTCAAGGAGCGGGTGGCCGAGGCGGTCAACGCCGAGATCGCCGCCGACCGCCGCATCGAGGTCACGACCCTGCCGCGGGAGGAGGCGTTCGCGATCCCCGACATCATCCGGACCGCCACCAACCTCCTCCCGCCCGACATCGAGGTGGTGCGGATCGTCGACATCGTCGGCCTCGACACCCAGGCCGACGGCGGCACCCACGTCGCCTCCACCGCGATGGTCGGTCGGGTGGAGGTCACCAAGATGGAGAACAAGGGCCGCGGCTTCCGGCGGCTGCGTGTCCGCATCGTCTGAGCGCGCAGGGACGCGCGGTCAGGGGACCCAGCCAGGGGACGGGGGCCGTCAGGAGACCGCCCGGGTGAGGAACAGCAGCCGGCCCGCGCCGACGGAGAGGGTCGTCGACGACACCGTCCCGGCCGCCTCCCCGCGCGGCGTCCCGGTGTCCAGCTGCAGCGACCACGGCGTCGACGTCCCGGTGCCGGGCAGGGTGAACTCCACCGGCTCCGCGCCGGCGTTCAGCAGGATCAGCAGGTCGTCGTCGAGGACCCGCTCCCCGCGCGGCCCGGGCTCGCTGATGCCGTCCCCGGCGAGGGAGAAAGCGAGTGCCCGGGACCAGGGGGTCGCCCAGTCCTGGTCGCGCATCGGGCTGCCGTCGGGACGGAACCAGGCCAGGTCGGCGTCGTCGCTGTCGAGGACGGGGCGGCCCTGGAAGAACCGGCGGCGGCGCAGGGCGGGGTGCTCGCGGCGCAGCGCGAGCAGCCGTCGGGTGAAGGCCAGCAGGTCCTCGTCGGCGGCGGCCCAGTCGAACCAGGAGATCTCGTTGTCCTGGCAGTAGGCGTTGTTGTTGCCCCGCTGCGTGCGGCCGATCTCGTCGCCGCCGAGGAGCATCGGCACGCCCTGGGAGAGCACCAGCGTGGCCAGCCGGTTGCGGGCCTGCCGCGCCCGCACCGCCAGCACGCCGGGGTCGTCGGTCGGGCCCTCGACGCCGTGGTTCTCCGACCGGTTGTCGTCGGTCCCGTCGTCGGCCGGGTTGTCCTGGTTGTGCTTGCGGCCGTAGCTCACCAGGTCGTGCAGGGTGAAGCCGTCGTGCGCGGTCACGAAGTTCACCGACGCCGTGGGCCGCCGGCGGCCGGCCTGGAACAGGTCGGAGGAGCCGGAGAGGCGGTACGCCAGGTCCCCGAGCCCGGCGGTCCGGCCGCGCCACAGGTCGCGCACGGTGTTGCGGTAGCGGTCGTTCCACTCGCTCCACAGGTCCGGGAAGGCACCCACCTGGTACCCGCTCATGTCCCACGGCTCGGCGATCAGCTTCACCTGGCCGAGGACAGGGTCCTGCTGCACGAGGTCGAAGAAGACCGCCGCCGCGGTCGGCTCCTGGCCGGCCTCCCGGGCCAGGGTGGTCGCCAGGTCGAACCGGAACCCGTCGACGTGCATCTCCAGGACCCAGTAGCGCAGCGAGTCCATGACCAGCTGCAGGGGAGCCGAGTGGGTGACGTTCAGCGAGTTCCCCGTGCCGGTCGTGTCGTAGTAGTGCCGCCCCTGGTGCAGCCGGTAGTAGGCGGCGTTGTCGAAGCCGCGCAGGGACAGCGTGGGGCCGTTCTCGTTGCCCTCGGCGGTGTGGTTGTAGACGACGTCGAGGATCACCTCGAGCCCGGCCGCGTGCAGCGCGGCCACCATCTGCTTGAACTCGGCCACCTGGCCGCCGGTGTCACCGGCCGCGGCGTACTCCCCGTGCGGGGCGAGGTAGCCGAGGGTGTTGTAGCCCCAGTACTGGCGCAGCCCCCGGTCGACGAGGAAGCCGTCGTGCACGAACTGGTGCACCGGCAGCAGTTCGACCGCGGTCACCCCCAGCGAGGTCAGGTGCTCGACGGCGGCGGGGTGCGCGAGCCCCGCGTAGGTGCCGCGCAGCTCCTCAGGCACGTCCGGGTGCCGCCGGGTGAAGCCCTTGACGTGCACCTCGTACAGGACGGTGTCGGCGTACGGCGTCCGGAGCGGGGCGTCGTCCCCCCACGCGAACGCCGGGTCGACGACGAGGCCGCGGGGGACGAAGGGGGCGCTGTCGTCGTCGCTGCGCACGTCGGGCTCGCCCGGCCGGTGCCCGGTCAGCGCCGGGTTCCAGCGCACGCCGCCGGTGATCGCCTTCGCGTAGGGGTCGACGAGCAGCTTGGCCGGGTTGCAGCGCAGCCCCCGGGCGGGGTCGAAGGGCCCGGAGACGCGGTACCCGTAGCGCTGGCCGGGGCGGATGCCCGGCAGGTACGCGTGCCAGATGTCGGCGTCGACCTCGGTGAGCGGAACCCGCTCCTCGGTGCCGTCCGGGTCGAGCAGGCACAGCTGCACCTGCTCGGCGACCTCGCTGAACACGGCGAAGTTCGTGCCGTCGCGGTCCGGCGTCGCGCCCAGGGGCCGGGCCGCTCCCGGCCAGGAGCGCGGCGGGCCGCCCGCCACCGTGGCCGGCTGCCGGCCCGTGCTCGTCAGGACGTCCACGTCCACCTCCACGTCGGCCGCCGACCGCGCGCGACGGGCGGAGAGTCAGCGTGCTGGTGACGGCGTCACCGGCCCGTCACGCCCGAGGTCGACCGCGTGGCGCAGTCGCAGGCTGCCGCTGAGCCACACCAGGACGTCGTGCAGCCGCAGCCGGCTCAGCGCGACGCCGTCGAGCAGTGGGGTGACCGCCGCCTCCAGTGCGGCGAAGGCGTCGGCGTTGGCCACGAGCTCCCGGTGCACGACCGCCGCGACGCCGCTGTCGCCCTCCTCGACGTGCGGCCACAGCTGCCGCAGCGTCGTGCCGTCGAGCAGCGGGAACAGGCACGGGCTCCGGTGGTGCAGCGCGGCCAGCACGTAGCTCGACTCCCGGACCCGGCCCAGCCGCGCCAGCTCCCGCAGCGCGGCACCCACCGTCCCGGGCTCGCCGAGGACCGAGAACTCCTCGGCGGGCAGGTCCCACAGCGCACCGCTGCCGACTCGGGCGGTCGCGCCGTCGGCGAGGTCCCGGGCGTCGTCGAAGGCGGCGCGCACGGTGGCCCAGCCGTCGGGGGAGAGCCGGCCGTGCAGCCCCTCGGCCACCTGCACGTCGGGGTCCCCGAGCGGACCCTCGGGGACCGGCTGGTGGTCGAAGCGCTCGAACCCGAAGGCGGCGACCTGCACCCACCGGCCCTCCGGCACGCTCGGCGACCGGAAGCGCAGCGGCCGTCGCCCGCGGGCGTATCCCAGCACCGCGGCCACGGCGATCGCCAGCGGGATCGGTTCCGGCCCCGCGCTCGGCAGGACGAGGACGACATCGAGCGCCACCCGTCCAGGGTCCCCCGTCAGCGCCGCCAGGTCGCCCCCGGCGCGTCGACGAGCGGGACGACCCGGCCGCCGGCGGCCAGGTGCAGGCTCCACGTCCCGTCGATCCCGTCGAGGACGGCCTCCAGGCCCTCGGCCCACTCGTCGTCGCGGGCCGTGACCGCTCCGTGTCCGGGCCGGCAGAGCGCCATCGCCAGGTGCGCCGGCCCCGCGCAGTGCTCGGTCACGGTGCCGTGCAGGTCCCGCAGGCCGTGCAGGGTGGGCAGGTCGGGCACCGGTGGCACGTCGTCGACCGGCACCACCACTGGCAGCATGCGGGAGTCCTCACCCAGCCACAGCAGCCAGAGGCTGCGGGCGGCGAAGACCGGCGGGTCGAGGACCTCGACCCAGCGGCGGGTGAGTTCGGCGGCGGAGCGGACCGGGACCTGGGCGAGCGCGGGAGTCGTCATGTCCTCCACCCTGGCCGCCGACACGGCGCGAGGAGCTGCCGTCCACAGGCCCGAACCCCTTCCACAGGCCCGCCGGCGGACACGCCGGGGACGTGCTACCCCGAGCGGCAGGTCACCGCCGGCTCACCTACCGTCAGGAGCACCGGCACTGCTCCCGCCGTCGGGAGGACCTCCCCGTGCTCCGACGCACCCCCCTCACCGCTGCCACCGCCGCGGCACTCGCCGTCACCGGACTGCCGGCCTCCGCGCACGCGGCCGCCGAGTGCGCCGCGCCCACGCACGAGATCGGCCAGGTCCAGGGGAGCGGGGACGCCACCCCGCTGGCCGGGCAGCAGGTCACCGTCCGCGGCGTCGTCGTCGGCGACCTCCCCGGCCTGTCCGGGTTCCACATCCAGGACCCCGACGGCGACGCCACCACCTCCGACGGCGTCTTCGTGTTCAGCCCGGTCGCGGTCGACCTCGGCGACACCGTCGCGGTGACCGGTCGGGCGCAGGAGTTCAACGGCCAGACGCAGGTCGGCGCGCGCACCGGCGTCGTCGTCTGCGCGCAGGGCGCGGACCTCCCGGACGCCGCGCCGCTCGACCTGCCGGCCGACGACGCCGCGCGCGAGCGGCTCGAGGGGATGCTGGTCGAGCCGGCCGACGTCCTCACCGTCAGCGAGGTCTTCGACCTGACCAGCTTCGGCGAGCTGACCCTGTCCGAGGGCGGCGTCCTCGTGCAGCCCACCGAGCTGGCCCGGCCGGGCCCCGAGGCGCAGGCGGTCGCCGCGGAGAACGCGCGACGGCGGATCGTGCTCGACGACGGCGCCGGCGCGCGGGTCGACGTCACCACCCGGCCGTACCTCTCACCGGGGACGCCGGTGCGGGTCGGCGACGTGGTCGAGTTCACCGAGCCGGTGGTGCTCGGCTGGGGCTTCTCGCAGTGGCGGCTGCAGCCGGCCGACGGCACCGCCGACGGCGTGTTCGCCCCGCAGGACACCCGCCCGCCCGAGCCGGACGACGTCGGCGGCGACCTGCGGCTGGGCACCTTCAACGTGCTCAACTACTTCCTCACCCGCACCGGACCCGACGCCCGCGGGGCGACCACCGACGCGGAGTTCGCGGAGCAGGCGGCCAAGATCGTCGCGGCGATCGACGGCCTCGGCGCCGACGTCGTCACCCTGCTGGAGATCGAGGACACCGACGCCACCGGCTTCAGCCCCGGCGACGCCGACCGCGCGCTGGCCGACCTGGTCGGCCGGCTGACCGCGCGCACCGGCGAGGCCTGGGCCCACGTGCCGATGCCGGCGGAGCTGTACGCCGTCGACCGGGACGCCATCCGCAACGCGATCGTCTACCGCGCCGACGTCGTCGAGCCGGTCGGGGCGCCGGCCGGGCTGGTCGACGAGGCGGTGTGGGCCAACGCCCGCGAACCGGTCGCGCAGACCTTCAGCGGGCGGGGCGGGACGCTCACCGTCGTCGCCAACCACTTCAAGTCCAAGGGCTCCGCCGACGGCGCCACCGGCGACAACGTCGACGCCGGGGACGGCCAGGGCGCCTGGAACGGCGACCGGGTCCGGCAGGCCCGCTCGCTGGCCGCCTTCGTCGAGCGCCTGGCCGCCACCGACCCGGACGTCGTCGCGATGGGCGACCTCAACGCCTACACCCGCGAGGACCCGGTCGAGGTGCTCCGCGGGGCCGGCCTCACCGACCTCGGCGAGCAGTTCGACCCCGGCCGGTACAGCTTCGTGTTCGACGACCGGTCCGGCTCGCTGGACCACGCGCTCGCCACGGCCGCACTGGCCGCGCGGGTCACCGGGCTGGCGCACTGGAACGTCAACGCGGTCGAGTCCTCGGCCTACCAGTACGACGGCGACCCAGCGCTCTATGCACCCGACCCCTACCGCTCCAGCGACCACGACCCGCTGGTGCTCGGCGTCGACCTGGACGGGCGCTGCGGCTGACCCGCGTCAGCGGTGGCCGATGCCCCCGGGCCCGTGGTCGGCCGGGACCGCCTCGCCGTCGGCGACCGGCCCCGGCGGCGTCCCGTCCCCGAAGGGGGAGCCGCCCAGGGACTCGCGCCCGTGCGGGGTCAGCCAGACCGACGTGTCCGGGCCCTGCGGGATGATCCGGGTCGGGTTGATGTCCACGTGGACGACGTAGTAGTGCTCCTTGATCTGCGGGAAGTCGATCGTGTCGCCGAACCCGGGGGTCTGGTACAGGTCGCGCGCGTAGGCCCACAGCACCGGCAGCTCGGTCAGCTTGTGCCGGTTGGCCTTGAAGTGGCCGTGGTAGACGGCGTCGAAGCGGGCCAGCGTGGTGAACAGGCGGACGTCGGCCTCGGTGATCGTCCCGCCCATCAGGTACCGCTGGCCGGCCAGCCGCTCCGACAGCCAGTCGAGCGCGGTGAACAGCCGCTCGAAGCCGCGGTCGTAGGCCCGCTGGTCCCCGGCGAAGCCGCACCGGTACACTCCGTTGTTGACCTCGGTGTAGACCCGCTGCATGACCTCGTCCATCTCGTCCCGGAGCTTCTCCGGGTAGAGGTCGGGGGCGCCGTCGCGGTGGAACGCCGTCCACTCGGTGGAGAGGTCCAGGGTGATCTGCGCGAAGTCGTTGGTGACCACGGCGCCGCTGGGGACGTCGACGATCGCCGGCACGGTGATGCCGCGGTCGTAGTCGGGGAAGCGGGCGAGGAACGCCTGCTCCAGCCGCTCGTAGCCCAGCACCGGGTCGCGGCCGCCCGGGTCGAGGTCGAAGGTCCAGCTGCGCTCGTCGTGCGTGGGCCCGCACAGGCCCATCGAGATCGCCGTCTCCAGGCCGAGCAGCCGGCGCACGATGATCGAGCGGTTGGCCCACGGGCAGGCCCGCGCGGCCACCAGCCGGTAGCGGCCGGCCTCGGCCGGCCACCCGCTGGTGCCGTCGGCGGTGATCCGGTCGGGGATGTAGGTCGAGTCCCGCGTGTACTCGCCGCCGGTGACGTAGCCCGAGCCGCTGTTCTCGTCGTTCACGGGTCCAGCTTGATCGACTCGGTGCCGACCCGCGCGTTCACACGCGCGCGAGCGTCGCGTCGTCCCGCTCGCCACCGAAGAAGCGGTCGAGCACGTCACCGAACACCGCGGCCTCGGGCTCGGCCCGCTCGAACAGCGTCATCGACGAGCGCAGCTTCACCGCGTCGATCGACCCGAGCACGCTGACGGCGTCGGTCGTGCCCAGGTCCAGCAGCGCCTGCGCGCACTCGACCAGCCGCGGGCCGAGCACCGGGTGGTCGAGGTAGGCCTGCGCCTCGGGCAGCCCGGAGACCGCGTAGTGCCGGGCGGTGGAGCTGCGGCCGAGCCCCGCGACCTGCGGGAAGACGAACCACATCCAGTGGCCGCGTTTCGAGCCGGCCCGCAGCTCGCGCAGCGCGGCGTCGTACACGCCGCCGTCCTGCGCGCGGACGAACCGCTCGAGGTCGAAGGGGTCGCTCACTCCAGCACGCCGACCGGGGTCTCGTCGGCGGGCAGCCGCTCGACGGCGGGCGACACGGCGTGGTCGAGCGCGCTCTCCAGGAAGCCGACCATCGTCCGGACCAGCCGCTTGCGGGAGTCCGCGCGGCGGTAGTCGTGCCCCTCGCCGGCCAGCTCGAGGTACTCCACCGGCCGGTCCAGCGCGCGCAGCGCGGCCACGATCTGGTGCGCCTCGCCCAGCGGCACGTTGGTGTCGTGCTCGCCGTGGACGACGAGCAGCGGCGCGTCGATGAGGTGCGCCGACGCCAGCGGCGAGATGTCCTCGAGCAGGGCGCGGTCGCGCTCGGGGTGCCCGTACTTCGAGACCGCCGCCGCCGCGATCCACGGCTCGCTGTCCCGGTAGAAGGTGACCAGGTCGGACATGCCGCAGATGTCGACGCCGGCGGTGAACACGCCGGGGGAGAAGGCCAGGGACGCCAGCGTCAGGTAGCCGCCGTAGGACCGGCCGGTCACCGCGATCCGCCCGGGGTCGGCGATGCCGGCGTCCACCAGGTGCTGCGCGGCGGCGAGGACGTCGGCGAACGCCTCGTACCGCCCGTGCAGGTCGTCGGCGTGCACGAACTCGCGCCCGAAGCCCGACGACCCGCGGATGTTGGGGGCGAACACCGTGATCCCGGCGGCGGCCAGCGCCTGGTGCTCCGGGTGGAACGTCGGCCGCTCCTGCGCCTCCGGTCCGCCGTGCAGCCACAGCGCCGCCGGACCGAGCTCCTTGAGGTGGCTCGGGGCCCGGTACAGCCAGCCGGTCAGCGGCAGCCCGTCCTGGCCGGCGAACGTCTCCAGCGTGGGGACGACGAGCCGCCGCTTGGGCAGGGGCGGGGCGGAGGTGACCCGGGTCCAGGCGTGCGTGGTGGTGTCCAGGTGCCACAGCTCGCGGGGCCGGGTGGGTCCCTGGACGCCGAGCACCACGCTGGAGCCGTCGCGGCTGAGCACCGGGTCGGCGGCGACCAGGCCGGGGAGGCCGGTGATCGGGGTGCGCCCGCCGGTGGCGGTGTCCATCAGCTCGAGCTCGCTGCGGCCGGCGACGTTCCACACGAGCAGCAGCAGCCGGCCGGCGTCGTCGGCGTCGATGGCCTCCAGCTCGGCGTCGTCCCGGGCGGCGAGGCAGCGGGCCTCCCCGCGCCAGCCGTTCGGGCCGAACGGCAGCCCGATGAGCTGGCGGCGGGGCAGCCCGACGTCGGAGGCGAGGTAGACGTAGACCGGGCCGGAGTGGTCCTCCGGAGCGGGCCGGATGAGCGCCTGCTCGGTGGAGCCGGTCGCGCCGTGGGGGAGGGCGCTGAAGTCCTCGTCGGTGAGCCGGTCGACGACGACGACGTACTGCTGCCCGCGCTCGCCGTCGCGGATCACGATGAACCGCTCCTCCAGCGACACGTCGAGCACGTGGATCAGCTCGCCCTCGGCCAGCGGGTCCATCCGGCCGGTCGCCGGGTCGGCGAGGAAGCAGCGGGTGGGCACGCCGGGACCGGTCCCGGGGAAGGTGACGACGAAGCGGTGGCCGCTGCGGGTCCACGGGCCCAGCTCGGCGTGCGTCTCGGCGTCGCCGGCGACCCGCCGGGCGTCGGTGCCGTCGGGCCGGACCACCCACACCGCGGTCCGCACGCCGCCGTCGGTGGCGACCTCGCAGGTCAGCCATCCGCTGTCGGCGGCCCACCGGACCTTGACGACCGGATCGTCGGAGAGGCGGATGAGGCGGGCCGGCGGGATGGAGCCGTCCAGCTCGACGTCCTGGATCCACACCTGCGGGGTGCCGGTGCGGTCGCTGAGAAAGGCGACGCAGCGCGCGTCCGGCGTCATGTTGGGGCCCCAGCTGCCCCAGGCGTCGACCAGCTGGTCGGCGAGCGTGACGGCCTCCTCGACGTGGGGAGCGGACACGCTCGCCTCGGTGGTCACCGCGTTCGGTCCTCCATCTCCTGCAGCCACATCTCCAGCAGCGCCAGCTGCCACAGCGCGTTGGAGCCGAGCGTCGTCCGGGCGACGTTCGGCTCGCGCAGCATGCGCTCGACGGCGTCCGGCCGGAACAGGCCACGCCG
Organism: Geodermatophilus sp. CPCC 205506; assembly: GCF_051383635.1. NCBI lineage: Bacteria > Bacillati > Actinomycetota > Actinomycetes > Geodermatophilales > Geodermatophilaceae > Geodermatophilus > Geodermatophilus sp. CPCC 205506. The sequence goes on from NZ_JALPKP010000011.1 coordinate 11,510, forward strand.
CTTGGCCGCGGGGTCGGTGAGCGCGTCGCGCACCCGCTCCAGGTAGGGGCCGTCGAGCTGCCGGATCGCCGGCACCGGGAAGTATCCCTTGGTCCGGTCGATGACCGCATCGGGAACGACGCCCCGGGCGGCGCGCTTGAGCACGCCCTTGCCGCCGTCGGCGAGCTTGAGCTCCGGCGGGATGCGGCCGGCCAGCTCGACCAGTTCGTGGTCGAGGAAGGGCACCCGCGCCTCCAGGCCCCACGCCATCGTCATGTTGTCCACCCGCTTCACCGGGTCGTCGACCAGCATGACCGTGGTGTCGTTGCGCAGCGCGGCGTCCACCGCGGTCTCGGCACCCGGCCGGCCGAACTGCTCGGCGATGAACGCGGTGGGCGCGTCCTCGTCGACCATCCACTCGGGCTCGAGCACCTCGCCCAGCGCCGACCACCGGCGGTCGAAGAAGACGCGGGAGTAGGCCTCGACGGCGTCCTCCCGGGGGACGCCGGCCAGCGGCGGGTACCAGTCGTAGCCGCCGAGCACCTCGTCGGCGCCCTGCCCCGACTGCACGACCTTGACGTGCTGCGACACGTCCTGGGAGAGCAGGTAGAAGGCGACGCAGTCGTGGCTGACCATCGGCTCGCTCATGGCGGCGACGGTGGCGTCGAGGCCCGGCAGCAGCCGGGAGTTGTCGATGGCGATGCGGTGGTGGTCGGTGCCGAACCGCTCCGCGACCAGCGTCGAGTACTCGAACTCGTCGCCGGACTCCCCGCCGGCGGACTCGAAGCCGATGCTGAAGGTGGCCAGCCCGGTCTGGCCCATCTCGGCCAGGAGCGCGACGACGAGGCTGGAGTCGATGCCGCCGGAGAGCAGCACGCCGACCGGCACGTCGGAGACCATCCGGCGCTCGACGGCGGTGCGCAGGCTGGCCAGCAACGCCTCCTCCCAGTCACGCGGGGTCCAGTCGCGGCGGGACTCGTCGCGGGTGAACTCCGGCCGCCAGTAGACGGTGTCGCGGCTGGTGCCGTCGGGCTCGATCACGCGCACCGTCGCCGGCGGCAGCTTGCGGACGCCGGTCAGGATCGTCCGCGGCGCCGGGACGACGGAGTGGAAGGTCATGTAGTGCGCCAGCGCGGTGCGGTCGATGGAGGTGTCCACGCCGCCACCGGCCACCAGCGCCTGCACGGTGGAGGCGAACCGGATCCGGTCGGGGCGGGCGTCGACGTAGAGCGGCTTGATGCCCAGCCGGTCACGGCCGAGCACCACCCGGCCCGACGCGTGCTCGACGACGGCGAACGCGAACATGCCGAGGAAGTGGTCGACGCACGACGTGCCCCACTCGGCGTACGCCTTGAGCACGACCTCGGTGTCGGACGTGGAGAAGAAGCGGTGCCCGGCCCGCTGCAGCTCGGCGCGCAGCTGCCGGTAGTTGTAGATGATCCCGTTGAAGACGACGGTGAGCCCGAGGTGCGGGTCGACCATCGGCTGGGCGCCGTGCTCGGAGAGGTCGATGATCGACAGCCGGCGGTGCCCGAGGGCGACCGGCCCGCGGGCCCAGATCCCGTCGCCGTCCGGCCCGCGGTGCGTGAGGCACCCGGTCATCCGGTCGAGGACGGCGACGTCGGCCCGCCCTCCGTCGAGGCGCAGCTCACCGGCGAGTCCGCACATCAGCGGGTCCCCCTCTCCTCGGGTGCGACGACGATCCAGGTGTCCTTGGCGCCGCCGCCGCGCGAGCTGTTCACGACCATGCTGCCGGGCGCGGCGACCCGGGTGAGCCCGAGGTCGGCGAAGCGGCAGTCCTCCGGGCGGGTGCCGGTCAGGTGGACGAAGGCGCGCAGGTCGATGTGCCGCGGGTGCAGGCCGTCGTCGTCCAGGGCCGGTGCCGAGGACAGCGGGACGACCTCCTGGGCCACCCACGAGCCGGGCCGCGTGGCGATCTCGGCGCGCCGCCGGGCCACCTCCGCGGCGCTCGCCGCCGGCCCGATCAGCACGCCGTTCCCGCCGAAGCCGTCGACCGGCTTGGTGACCAGCTCGCCGACCCGCTCGAGGACGGCGCGCCGCTCGACCTCGTCGCTGGGCCGGTAGGTCGGCACCGACTCCAGCAGGGGGCGCTCGCCGAGGTAGTAGCCGATCAGCTCCGGCACCCAGCAGTACATCGCCTTGTCGTCGGCCACGCCGTTGCCCGGGGCGTTGGCGAGCACGACCGCCCCCGCCGCCGCGACGTCGAGCACCTCCGCGCCGACCGGCCGCCCGTCGCCGTCGGTCAGGTCTGCCAGCTCGCCGTCCAGCCGCAGGTACAGCGCGCCGATCTGGTGCCGGCCGTCGCGGTGCACGACCCGGCCGCCGGCGACGTCGAGGTCGTCGGCGGTGACCAGCAGCAGCCCGGCGCCGGCGGCGAGCCGGCGGTGCTCGTACCAGGCCGAGCTCTCCGGCCCGCTGGTGAGCAGGGCCGCCGACGTCCCGGGGTCGGCGTGCCGGAGCAGGGTGGCGCGCAGCAGCTCGAAGGCCGCGGCCGGGTTGGCCAGCCCGGCGGGCCGGGGGAGCTCGGGCATGACCGCGTCGAGCACCCCGCGGGCGGCGATGGCGTAGGCCGTGCCGCTGGGGGCGCGCACGTTGTCCTCGAGCACCCGCCAGCCGCCGTACTCGGTGCGGACGATGTCGAACCCCATCACCGGCGCCCGGACGGCATCGCGGGGCAGTCGGCACGCCTCCGGCCGCCAGCCCGGGGAATTCAGCACGACGTCCCGCGGAACGACCCCGTCGGCGAGGACCTGCTGCTCGCCGTAGACGTCGCGGAGGAACAGCTCGAGGGCGCGGGCGCGCTGCACGAGGCCGGCGCCCAGCTCCTGCCACTCGTGCGGCTGGACGACGCGGGGCACCAGGTCGACGGCGAACAGCCGGTCCGTGCCGTTCACGCGGAAGGTGACGCCGTGCTCGGCCAGCCAGGCGTCGCGGGCGGCCGCGCGCCGCGCGATCTCCTCCGGGGGCAGGGCGGTGACGACGTCGAGGACCTCGCGGTAGGACGGCCGGGGCACCGCGCCGGCGCCGATCGCCTCGTCGCCGGCGCGCGAGCGGTAGCGCCGCAGCGCCGGCCCGGCCGCTCCCGGGCCGCCGGCCGGGCCGTGGCTCTCCTCGACGACCAGCCGCATGACGTCGGTGAGGTCGCCGGACTCGGCGAACGCGGCCCGCTGCCGGTCGGCGGAGTTGCCGCGGGCGAGCGTGGTCTCGGCCAGCTCGGAGACCGCGTCCCAGTCGGCGAGCTCCTCCAGCTGCGGTCGCAGCCGGCGGAGCAGGCCGCGGACGACGTCGGCGGCCTGCCGCGGGCGGGGGTGCAGGGCGTCGTCGAGCAGCTCGCGGGACAGCCCGCCGCGCGCCGCCTGCCACATCGCGGCCCGGTGCAGCGGGGCCGGCGCGGGCACGTGCGGGCGGCCGGCCTGGATGTCCAGCTCGGCGGCCCGGACCATGGCCCGGAACAGCCCGGCGATGAGGACGGCGTCGTCGACCAGCGGGCAGGCGTCGCAGACCCGCAGCTCCAGGGTCGGGGCGTGCGAGCTGGGCCGGACGTCGAAGTAGGCCATCTTGGCGTCGGCGATGACGCCCGAGCCGATGAGGTCGGCGACCAGGGCGTCGTAGTCGGCGGCCGACGACAGCGGGCCGGTCGACCCGGCGGTCGGCCAGCGCTGCCAGATCGTCGTCCGGATGCTGCTGTACCCGGTGTCCTGGCCGTTCCAGTACGGGGAGCTGGCGCTGAGCGCGAGCAGGACGGGCAGGTCGCGGGCGACCCGCTGGGCGATCTCCACGGCGAGGTCGCGGTCGGAGACGCCGACGTGCACCTGGGTGCCGCAGATCAGCTGCTCGTCCACCAGCAGCCGGTACTGCTCGTGCATGCGGCCGTAGCGGCCGGTCGAGGTGAGCTCGAAGTCGGTGAACGTGGAGCGGGGTGCCGTCCCGACGGCGGCCACGCCGAGCCCCTCGCGGCCGGCGACGGCGACCAGCTCCTTGCGCAGCCGGAGCAGCTCCTCCCGCAGGTCGGTGAGGGAGCGGACGACGGCCGTGTTGGTCTCGACCGTGGTGCGCTGGATCTCCGCCGCGTAGGAGCTGCTGGGCAGCCGGCTCAGCAGCTGCGGCGCGCGGGCGGACAGCTCCCACCGCTCGACGTCGATGAGGTGCAGCTCCTCCTCAGCACCGAGCGTCAGCTCTGCACCGCTCATCCCGGGGACCCTAGCTCCGGTTGTGTTCCGGTTGGAGGTCACCGGTGTTCCGGTCGTGTTGCGTGGCGGAGCACGGCGGTCCGGGTGCGTCCCGAAACCGCTGGTCGGCGGCCTCGGTGTGCTGCCACGCTGCAGCGGTGACACGGGGATTCGCTCGGTACGGACCGGGGCTGGTGCCGGAGGGCCCGCCGCCGGTCGACGACCGCCCGCTCGGGCTGGACGACCTGGGCAAGCTCGCCCGCCGCGGGGTGCGGGCGGTGACGCGGGCGGCGCGCGCCGACGACCAGGTCTCGCTGGCCGGGCTGCTGGCCGGCCACCTGGGTGAGGGGGGCATCGGCGAGGACGTCGTCGAGGAGACCTGGCCGGCCTACGAGCACGTCAACGTGCAGGCCGGGCTGGACGCGTGGCTGGCCGCGCGGACCAGCGAGCTGGTCGGCGTCGTCAACTTCCGGCACCGCCCGTTCGGGCTGGCCGAGCTGGTGGCGATGGCCGGGCAGCCGGCCGACCCGTACGGCCCGCGGCCGGGCAACGCGGCGACGGTGAACCTGCCGTGCGGTCCGGACGGCGAGACGCGGGCGTGCCTGCGCTGCGCGGTGCACCTGGTGGAGGACGGCGACGGCGTCCGGACGGCGCTGCTGGTGCGGGCCGCCGAGCCCGAGACCGGGCTCGACCGGGTGTCGGTGCAGGCGCTGTCGACGTCGGCCGCGGCGGCCCGTGCCGCGGTCCGGGACATCCGGGCGGCGGCCGAGCGGGAGAACGTCTTCCGCGGGCAGGTGCTGTCCTTCGGCGCCGAGGTGTTCGGCCACGGGCAGACGCTGCTGCAGTTCCACCGCCGCCCGCACCTCGCGGCCGGCCAGCTGGTGCTGCCCGCGTCGACCCTCGGCGAGGTGGAGCGGCAGGTCGTCGACGTCGCGCGGCACCGGGTCCGGCTGCTGGCCGCCGGGCAGCACCTCAAGCGCGGGCTGCTGCTCTACGGCCCGCCCGGGGTCGGCAAGACGCACACGGTGCGGTACCTGATCGGGCGGCTGCCCGGCACCACCGTCGTCGAGCTGACCGGCGGCGCGCTGCACCTGATCGCCGAGGCCTGCTCGGTGGCCCGGACGCTGCAGCCGGCGCTGATCGTGGTGGAGGACGTCGACCTCATCGCCGAGGACCGCGGCATGCACCCCGGCCACCACCCGCTGCTGTTCCAGCTGCTCAACGAGATGGACGGGCTGGCCGAGGACGCCGACGTGGTGTTCCTGCTGACCACCAACCGCGCCGACCTGCTCGAGCCGGCGCTGGCCGCGCGGCCGGGGCGGGTGGACCAGGCGGTCGAGCTGACGCTGCCCGACCGGGACGCCCGGCGGGCGCTGTTCGACCTCTACCGCGGGCGCCTGGAGGTGGACGTCTCCGGGCTCGAGGACGTCCTCGACCGGACCGACGGCGTCACCGCGTCGTTCCTCAAGGAGCTGATCCGGCGGGCGGCGCTGTTCGCGGCGGAGCGGACGGCGGACGGCGAGCTCTCCGTCTCGGCCGGCGACCTGACCTCCGCGCTGGACGAGCTGCTCGACACCCGCAACGCGATGACCCGCACCCTGCTGGGCGCCGCGACCAGGTGATCATGGGGTTGTTGCCGGCGACTCGCGCAGACGCGCCGTGGCGGCCGGCAACAACCCCATGATCAACGGGGTGTCAGCGGGCGACGACGGCGGGACGGCGGTCCGTCCATGGCAGCGCCTCCTCGAGCTGTGCTGCGAGGCCGAGCAGCGTCTCCTCACCGGCGTAGCGGCCGACCAACTGCACCCCGACCGGCCAGCCCTCGGGTGAGGGCGTCCCCGGGACGGAGATCGCCGGCGTCCCGGTGACGTTCGACCACGCGGTGAACGGCGCGAAGGTGAAGATCCGGTCGTACCAGCCCCGGGCGTCCAGCGACTCGTCGTTCGCGTTCAGGTGGCCGATCGCGGTGTTGGGCGCGGCGGTCGTCGGTGTCAGCCAGGCGTCGTACCCGGTGAGGAACTGGGCGAGCGTGCGGGTCGTCGCGTTGAACACCCGGTCGACGGCGTACATGTCCAGCGCGGTGAGGGTGGCGCCGTACTCGGCGCAGGCCAGCGTGGTGTGCTCCAGGACCTCGGTCGACAGCTCGGTGCCCAGCGCCGCGGCCGCTCCGTAGGCGCCGTCGGCGAGGAAGCTGCACCAGGCCTTGAGGTTGGCGTCGTCGAAGGCGGCGACGTCGAACTCCGGCGCGGCCTCCTCGACCGTGTGCCCGGCCCGCTGCAGCGCCTCGGCGGCTGCCCGCGCCGCGTCGATGCAGGCCGCGTCGAGCGGCGCGCCGTTCGGCGCGGTCGTGCTGAGCGCGATGCGCAGCCGCGCGGCCGGCGGGCGGGCCGCGGCGAGGAACGTGGTCGCCGGGTCGGGCAGCAGGTACCGGTCACCGGGCTCGGAGCCGGCGACGGCGTCGAGCAGAGCGGCCGCGTCGCGCACGGTGCGTGTGACCGCGAACTCGATGCCGAGGCCCAGCAGCGGGTCGGAGTAGTCGGGGGCGACGGTGACCCGGCCGCGGCTGGGCTTGAGACCGACCAGCCCGGAGGCGGCGGCCGGGATGCGGATGGAGCCGCCGCCGTCGTTGGCGTGCGCCACCGGGAGCGCGCGGGCGGCGACCAGGGCGGCCGACCCTCCGCTGGAGCCGCCGGGGGAGCGTGAGGTGTCCCACGGGTTGCGGGTCGGACCGTTGGCGACCGACTCGGTGCTGGCGTTGAAGCCGAACTCCGGCGTCGCGGTGACGCCCAGAGCGGCCAGCCCGGCGGCGCGGAAGCGGCGCATCAGCGCGGTGTCGTACGGAAACGGGACGCCGGGGCCGAGCATCCGGCAGCCGGCCCGCTGGGGGATGCCCTCGGCGTGCAGCACGAGGTCCTTGATCGCGAACGGCACGCCGCCGAACGGGCCGGTCTGGTCGGCCTCCAGCGGCTTCTCGAACAGCTCGCCGACGAGCGCGTTCAGCTGCCCGTTGACCGACTCGACCGCCTGCCGCCCGGCGGCGTGCACCTCGGCGGGGGTGACCTGCCCGGTCCGGACCAGCTCGGCCAGCCCGGTGGCGTCGTACTCGGCGTACTCGGAGACCTGCACGGCGCGCTCCTCGCGTGGTCGGCGGGCTCGCTGCCCGCGCCTGGGACAGAGGCTCCCGCCGTGGCCGGGGTCGCCGCATCGGGAGAACTACGGACCGCCGCGCCCTTCCCGTCTCCGCGCGACCGTGCGACCCTGCCGCGCATGCGCTCCGGGCGGACCACCGGCCGGCTGGCTGCCGCGCTCGCCGTCCGCGAGGCCGCCGAGGCGGCGGCTGCGGGCGAGCCGCTGCCGGACGTCACTCGGGCCGAGGCGGTGCTGGCCGCGCTGCAGTCGCTGTCGACCTGCGCCGCCGCGGTCGAACGCTGGGACCCCGTGCGGTCCCGGCACGAGACGCTGGCCAGCTCCGGCTACGTCGCCGACGCGCTGGCCGCGATGGAGAGCGCCTTCCACGAGGACCCGCTGTTCCCCGCCGTCCGCGCGTCCGGCCGGCCGCTGCGGGTCTGTGACATCGCCCCCGCCGACCGCCGCGGCCCGATGTTCGAACGGGTCATCACGCCGCTGCGGTACGTGGACGGCGTGAGCCTCTGCCTGTCGGCCGGCGGTCGGTACGTGGGGTCGCTGCACGCCAGCACCGCCTCGGAGGGCGTGGACGACGAGGCGGTGGGCTGGCTGCGGCTGCTGCGCGCCGACCTGGCCAGCCTGGTCGACCCGCTCGGCGGGCAGGTCCCGGTGGTGCCGGGGGACGGCGGCGTCCTGGCCTGGGCCCCGGCCGACGGGCGGCTGCTGGCCCTGACGCCGTGCGCGCACCCGTCACTGGTGGCGGGACCGCTGGCCGCGCTGCTGCACCCGTCTGCCTGGCCGTCGCGCCTGGGCAGGCACCTCCTGGTGCTGCGCGGCGCGGAGCTGACCGCCGTCGAGGCGCGGCCGGCGGGACGGTGGGTGGTCGTCGAGCACCGTCCGGGCGAGGCGCCCGCGGGGCTGTCGCTGCGCGAGCTCGAGGTGCTGTGCGGGCTGGCGGAGGGCGAGACAAACCGGATGGTGGCCCGGTCGCTCGGAGTCACCGAGCGGACGGTCGCCACCCACGTCGAGCACCTGCTCGCCAAGCTAGGCGCCGGCAACCGCGCCGCCGCCGCGGCGTTCGCGGTCGGTGCCGGGCTGGTCCGGTTGCCGGCCTGACACACCTCCCTCCGGGGAGCTCGTGCTCTGCCCACTCCGGTGGGCCGAGCACGAGCCTCCGCGAGGACACGACGTCGACCGGGAGACCCGAGCGGCGGTAGCTTGCGGCATGACCGCGGAGCAGACCGTCCGGACGACCAGTGGCACGGTGCGCGGGCTCTCCCGCGACGGCGTGCACGCCTTCCTCGGGATCCCGTATGCGGCACCGCCGTTCGGGGAGCGCCGGTTCGCCGCCCCCGCGCCGCCCGAGCCGTGGGACGGCGTCCGCGCGGCCACGGAGTACGGGCCGACGGTGCCCAAGCCGCCGTACACCCCGCCCTACGACGTCCTCCTGCCCGAGCCGGTCATCCCCGGTGAGGACTGCCTGAACCTGAACGTGTGGACGCCGGACCCCGGGGCGTCCGGGCTGCCGGTCTTCGTGTGGATCCACGGCGGGGCGTTCGTCAACGGCTCGGGCGCGGTGCCGGTCTACGACGGCGCGACGTTCGCCCGTGACGGCGTCGTCGCCGTGACGATCAACTACCGCCTCGGGGTCGACGGCTTCCTGCACTTCGCCGACGGCGGACCGGCCAACCGCGGCCTGCTCGACCAGGTCGCCGCGCTGCGCTGGGTGCAGGACAACATCGCCGCGTTCGGCGGGGACCCGGCGCGGGTCACCGTGGGCGGCGAGTCGGCGGGCGGGATGAGCGTCGGGTGCCTGCTCGCGATGCCGTCGGCGCAGGGGCTGTTCGCCCAGGCGGTGCTGCAGAGCGGTGCCGGCCACCACGCCCTGACCGAGGCCACCGCGACGCGGATCGGCGGCTACCTCGCCGAGCGGCTCAACGTCGCGCCGGAGCGGTCCGCGCTGGCCGGCGTCCCCCTGGCGGACCTCATCGCCGCGCAGCAGGCGCTCGGGATGGACGCGGCCACCGCGCCCGACCCGCACCGGTGGGGCGAGGTGACGACGAACCTCATGGTCTACGAGCCGGTCGTCGACGGCGACGTGCTGCCCGACCTGCCGATCCGGCGGATCGCGGCGGGATCGGCCCGTGACGTGGCCGTGCTCGTCGGGGCCAACCGGGACGAGAACCGGCTGTTCATGGTCCCCAACGGGCTGATCGACATGGTGACCGACCCGTTGCTGCAGATGGTCGTCGCCGGCTACTCGGCGCCGTCCGAGAAGACCCTCGAGGTCTACCGCGCAGGCCGTCCGGGCGCGACGCCGGGTGAGCTGATGGCCGACATCGCGACCGACTGGTTCTTCCGCATCCCGGCGATCCGGCTGGCCGAGGCCCAGGCCGGCGGCGGGCGCGCGTGGGTGTACGAGTTCTCCTGGCCGTCCCCGCAGTTCGGCGGGCGGCTCGGCGCCTGCCACGCCCTGGAGCTCGGCTTCACCTTCGACACCCTGGCGCTGGAGGCGCACGGCGCGCTCATGGGGTCCGGCGCGCCGCAGGCGCTCGCCGACGAGATGCACCGCGCGTGGGTGCGCTTCGTCCGCGACGGCGACCCGGGCTGGGCGCCCTACGACCTCGACCGGCGCGCCGTGCAGGACTTCGGCGAGCAGGTGCGCCTCGTCGACGACCCCCGCGGCGAGCAGCGGGCGATCTGGGACAGCATCCGCTGACGTCGGAGGGCTCAGTGCACGGCGCGCTCGTGCCCCTCCCAGTACGGCTTGCGGAGCTCGCGCTTGAGCACCTTCCCGGCGGCCGACAGCGGCAGCGTCTCGACCAGCTCCATCGACTTGGGGATCTTGTAGCCGGCGATCTGCCCGGCGCAGAAGTCGTGCAGCTCGGTCAGCGTCGGAGTGGCGCCGGGCACCGGGACGACGACGGCGTGCACCCGCTCGCCCCAGATCTGGTCCGGGACGCCGATCACCGCGCACGTCGCCACTGAGGGGTGCTGCGCGAGAGCGCTCTCCACCTCGACCGAGTACACGTTCTCGCCGCCGGTGATGATCATGTCCTTGATCCGGTCGGTGAGGTACACGTAGCCGTCGTCGTCCATCCAGCCGGCGTCACCGGTGTGCATCCAGCCGCCGCGCAGCGCCTCGGCCGTGGCCTCCGGCCGGTTCCAGTAGCCGAGCATCACGTTGCCGCCGCGGACGACGATCTCGCCCACCGACCCGCGGGACACCTCGACGTCGTCGGGACCGACGACGCGGACCTCGGTGTGGTACGCGGCGCGGCCGACCGAGCGCCGGCGCGTGGGGTCGTCGTGGTCGGCGGCGGTCAGGAGGGTGGCGGAGGGGGCGAGCTCGGTCATCCCGTAGGCCTGCAGGAACCGGGCGTTGGGCAGCGCCTTCATCACCCGGCCGAGCAGTGCGTCGGACATCGGGGAGGCGCCGTAGAGCACCTGGCGGACGCTGGTCAGGTCGAAGTCGTCGATCCGCGGTGAGTCGACGACCAGCTGGAGCATGGTCGGCACCAGCAGCAGGTCGGTCACCCGGTGCTCCTGGACGGCGGCCAGCACCGCGAGCGGGTCGAAGGCCGGGATCATGACGTGGGTCCCGCCGGCGACGACCTCGCTGACCCACATGGAGAAGTCGGCCAGGTGGAACATCGGCGCGGCGTGCAGGTACGTGCTGTCCGGCTGGGGTTCCGCCACGGCGAGACCGCCCATGATCGCGGTCAGCAGGTTGCGGTGGCTGAGCATGACGCCCTTCGACCGCCCGGTGGTGCCGCCGGTGTAGAAGACGCCGGCCAGGTCGTCCCCGCCGCGGCGCACGTCGTCCACGGGCTCGGTCCCGGTGACGAGCTCCTCGAACGCGAGGGCACCCTCCGGGGTCGGCCCGTCCCCGGCGTGGACGACGTGCCGCAGGCCCGGCACGGCCTGCCGCAGCGCCGGCACCATCGGGGCGAAGACGTCGTCGACGGCGAGCACCTCGGCGCCCACCTCCGTCAGGGACTCGGCGATCTCCGGGACGCTCCAGCGGAAGTTGACGGGCACCAGGACGCCCCCGCCCCACAGCACGCCGGCGAGGTACTCGTGGTAGCGGTCGGAGTTGAGGGCGAGGATCGCCGCGCGGTCGCCGTCGGCCACCCCGAGCGAGCGCAGGGCGCCGGCCAGCCGGGCGATCCGGTCGACCGACTCGCCGTGGGTGCGCGTGCGCCCGGCGCAGACGGTGGCGAGCCCGTCGGGGCGCTGCTGCACGGCGCGGTGCAGTCCCTGGGTGAGGTACACGGTGCGGTCCTCCCGGCCGGCGGTGGGCGATGCGGCCACGGTGCCGAGCCGGGAGGGCGCGCCGCCAGGGACGCAGGTCCCCGGCTCAGGTGAGGTACCGCTGGAACCAGCGCAGCTGGGCTGGGGCCGACTCGGCGAACGCGTCGCCGACATAGGCGTCGAAGTGCCCGACCGGCAGCACGAGCAGCTCCTTCGGGTGCCGGGCCCGCTCGTAGTACTCCAGCGTCAGGTCGGCGACGGTGAGGTGGTCCTGCGCGGCGACCACCATCATCAGCGGGGTCGGCGCGATCTGGCCGATGTAGGCGCCGGGCTCGTACTCGGTGAACATCTCCACCGACCGCAGGGTGACCTCGTTCTGCCAGGTGGTGGCGCGCTCGAGGATCGGCCCGAGGAAGAAGTCGTGGCTGTCCGCGGTGGGCAGCGCGCACGGCTCGTCGGGCTCCTTCTCCCACGCCACCGGGATCATCCCGGGGTCTGCGCCTGCGTAGCGGGCGGCGCGGTCGGCGTCGAACGCCTCCCGCAGCCCGGCGAAGGCGTCGGCACGGATCAGCCTTCGGGCGTTGGCCAACCCGCTGACCAGGGGCACCTGGGAGACGACGCACGTCACCCGGCGGTCGAGCGCGCCGACGACGAGCACGTGCCCGCCGCTGTAGCTGGACCCCCAGATCCCGATCCGGTCGGGGTCGGCCCACGGCTGGGTCTGCGCCCAGGTGATCGCCGTCCGGTAGTCGCGGATCTGCTGCCACGGGTCCAACTCGCCGCGGGGCGCGCCGTCGCTCGCGCCGACGTTGCGGTTGTCGTAGACCAGCACCCCGAGCCCGCCGTCGGCGAAGTGCTCGGCGAAGTCGTCCAGGTGCATCTCCTTGGTGGCGGAGAAGCCGTGGGACATGACGACCAGCGGCCGTCGTGTGTCGGTGGGGCCGTCGTCGGGGGAGTAGTGCCAGCCGCGCAGGGTGACGCCGTCCTCGGTCCTGAACTCGATGTCCTCTCGCATGCCGCCGACCCTGGCCGGGCGGGCGACCGGCGTCGTGACGATCCGTGCGATCTCTCCGACGATCCCTGCAGGCCTTGCCGACGCCGGGGCGCCGGGGTTGGCTGCGCGGCGGGAGGTCCCCGATGACGCTGCTGGTGGAGCGGTGGAGCCCGGACGACGCGGCGCCGGCCGACCGGGCCGAGGCCTTCCGCGAGGTCGTCAGCGCCACCCACCTGCCGTGGGCGCTGACCCCCGGGCCGGAGCTGCCGGGGCAAGTCGGTCTCAGCCGCTACCGGATCGGTGACCTGACGCTGGTCGACTGCCGGTGCGGCCCGTGCTCGGGTTCCCGGGGGCGGGCGCAGTGGGCGGCGACCGGTGAGGACGTCGTCGGCGTGCTGTTCGTCCGGGAGGGGCTGGAACTGGTCGAGGTCGGCGGCGAGCGGGTGGTCGCCGGCCCCGGGTCGGCGCTGCTGTGGCGGGCCGACGAGGCGGTGCGCTTCCGGGTCCCCGGCCGCCTGCACAAGTGGACGCTGCTCGTGCCGTCGTCCCGCCTGCCTTCTGTGCCGGGCGGGCTGCTGGACCCGGCGTCCGCCGGGCTGCTGGCCGCGCTGCTGGGGACGGCACTCGGCTCGGCCGCCGCGGTGGACGGGCGGCTCGGCCGGCCGCTCGCCGACGCCGTCGTCGACCTGCTGGCCGGCGCGCTGACCACCCCGCCCGAGGACCCCGCGTGGGCCCGGGTGACCGGCTACGTCGATGCGCACCTGCGCGACCCGGCGCTGACCCCGGCGGCCGTGGCCGCCGGGGCCTACCTCTCGGTGCGCTCCCTGTACGCGCTGTCCGCCGCGCACGGGACGACTCCGGCCGGGTACGTGCGCCGGCGCCGGCTGGAGGCCGCGCACCGGGAGCTGACCCGGCGGGGGACGGCGGTGACGGTGGCGGGCGTGGCGCATGCCTGGGGGTTCCGCGACCAGGCGACGTTCGGCCGCGGCTTCCGTGCGGCGTTCGGCCGGACCCCGAACGAGGTGCGGCGCGGTCAGTCCCCGCGCGGGCCGACGTCCTCCACGTCGAAGAAGGTGACCGAGACGCCGCCGGTCGCGAGGACCGGGACACCCTCCCCGGCGGCCGCCCACTCGGGGGTGCGCATGGCCGCGGCCATCGCCTCCGCGGACGCGAAGTCGAGCTCGGCGACGAGGTAGGTGGCCGGCGGCTCGCCGTCGCGCGAGGTGGGCCGACCGAGCGTGTAGCGGAGCACGCCGGGCACCTCGTTGATCAGCCGGACGTGCTCCTGGTAGCGCTCCTCGAACACCGCCGCGTCCGTGGGCTGCCCGTACTGGACGACCATCCTGTGCACCATGTCTCCGCCTCCGTGCCGGGGTCCGTACCGGCCGCCGCCGACCCAAGCAGGTCCGCGGCGAGCGAGGGAACCGGCCTTCCGCCGGGCGGCGGGTACCTGCACCCCCTGCGGACGCTCGTGCTCTGCCCACCACCGTGGGCAGAGCACGAGCTCCCGCACATCCCCGGTCGGCCGCTCCCGCTCCGGCTGGGTCAGACGGTCTCGGGCACGTGCAGGTGGGCCAGCGCCAGGTCCATCTCGGCGATGTCCACGATGTGGGCGCCCATCGCGCGGGCGAACTGCTCGCGCAGCGACCGTGCGTGCCGGCGCACCAGTGCGAGCGCCTCGTGGGTCTGGAAGCTGGTGACGCTGACCGTCCGGCTGGTGCGCCGGTCGACAAGCATGCTGACGCTGCAGAAGCCGGGCAGCTCCTGGAGCCGGGGCATGAGGTTGAACTGGTAGGTGTCGAGCAGTTCGTCCACGTGGTCGGGCCTGATGCGGGCCCAGGTGACCTGCGCGGCGGCGCCGTCCCCGGCGTGCCGGTCCCGGTGGAGGACGGCGATCTCCCACTGCCGGACCTCGGCGTCGGTGCCGCCGAGGGTCTGGACGAGGCGGTCGCGGACCGGTTGGACGTCCTCGGCGGTGCTGAGCATCGCCTGCTCGTCGGCCCACGCGGTCGCGACGATGCAGCGGCCGCTCTCGCGGTCGGTGAGCATGGACAGGCCGACGCAGCCCTCGGTCTGCTGGACGGTCGGCAGCACCTCGTCGCGCAGGTACGTGACGCCGGCGTCGATGTTCGCGGGGTTGCCGCGGATGCTGGTGGATCGCGCGTACAAGCGCCGCTCCTCCCGGTCGGGGCAGTCTGATGGCGCTCACCTTGTCGGTCGCCGGTCGGAGGGGCAACCACTCGCCGGTTGCGCGGTGACTTTCCGAGCGGCCGGCGGTCTGTACGGCATGCAGACGATGCAGCTCGACCTCGGCCCGCAGGCACAGGTGCTCAAGGGCGTCGTCGCTGGCGTGCGCGACGACCAGCTGACCGCTCCGACGCCCTGCCCGGACATGACGGTGGCCACGCTGCTCGACCACGTCGTCGGCCTCACCCACGCCTTCCGGAAGTCGGCGGAGAAGGACCCGGTGCCCGGCGCCCCGGTCGCCTCGGCCGATGCCCTGACCCCGGACTGGCGCGTCGTCATCCCCGCCCAGCTCGACGCCCTGGTGGCCGCGTGGCGGAAGCCGGAGGCGTGGGAGGGGGACACCGCGGCCGGCGGCGTGGAGATGCCGGCACCGGCGATCGCCGTCGTCGCGCTGGACGAGATGACGGTGCACGGCTGGGACCTCGCCGTCGCGACCGGCCAGGAGTACTCGGCCGACCCCGCCTCGGTGGAGGCGTGCCTGGGCTTCGCGAGCCAGGTCGCCGCCGAGCCGGCCGTACCCGGGCTGTTCGGCCCGCCGGTGCCCGTGCCCGACGACGCCCCGCCGCTGCACCGCCTCCTGGGCCTCACCGGCCGCGACCCCTCCTGGCGCCCGCCGGCCTGACGCCCCGGGCGGCTGCCGCACGGTCGGTAGCCGCCGGTGGCGCAGCACGGAGGATCGCCGGGAGCCCGCCGTTCCGCGACCGACCGTCTTGAGCACCCGCCGCCCCGGCGGGAACCTGCAAGCGCCCACCGTCACCGCCCCGACCTGGCCGGGAGGTGTGGTCCGCCGTCGGTGCCGTGACACGAGCCGGACCGAGCAGGGACGTCTTCCACCCGCGGACGCCCAGCACGACCGTCAACCCATCTCCGAGGGTCACGGCGAGGTGGCCCTCCCGGGACACAGGAGGCTCCCCATGGGGCAGATGTACCTCCACCGCTTCGTCACCCGCGACGGCGTGGCGAAGGCCGAGGTGGACGCGGCGTGGACGGAGGGGTTCCGGACCTTCGCCAAGTCGGGCAACTGGGGCGGGGTCGACAGCGGGGTGATCCACCACAAGACGTGGGGCACCAGCTGGGGCGGCTACATCCTCATCGAGGTGGACGACCCGGATGCCCTGGCGCGGTACCAGACGTACCACCTGCAGACCTACGGGCACGTCGTCCACATCACGCTCGAGCCGCTCTACGACATGGACAAGGCCTTCGAGAGCGTCATCAACAGCATGAAGTGAGGCGGCTCAGCCGACGACGAAGGCGGTCGACTGAGGGCCGTCACCGTCGATGCACGCCCCGGTGACGACGACGCTCCCGCCGTCGCCGAGGGGCGCGACCGCCCCGAAGACGCCGGCGCCGGCGCAGAGCTTGACCGCGCCGACCTGCTCGCCGGTGATCAGGTCGACCGTGACCAGTTCGGCGGGGAACTCCAGGTCGGCGAGCGGCACGTGCCCGAGGCGGCCGGTCGGGTCCACGGCGAGGTCGAGGGCGGAGTCGCCGGCGCCGTCGACGTCGGCCGTGGTCTCCACTGCGCCGTCCACCACGGTGACCAGCCGCCCGCTGCTGCGGGCCTCGCCGAGGTGCACGGTGGCGACGGCGGTGCCGTCCGCTGTCACCTGCAGGGCGGTCGGCGTGCTGCCGCGCTCGGGGACGAGCTCGACCGGGTCGCCGGCAGCTCGCAGGTCCCGGTCGAGGAACACGAGGACGGCGCCGGTGCCGCCCGCCGGGCGTTCGGCGGCGACCAGGGCGGCGAGGCCGTCGTCGGGGGTGACGGCGAGGTGCGTGACCGGCGCGCTCGTCGTCCCGGTGCCGCGCGCCGCGCCCGTGGCGACGTCGACGGCGGCGACTCGGGTGTCCCGCGCGGCGTAGAGCGTGCGGCCGTCGGAGGCGAGGACGACGGCCGTCGGGATGCCGCCGAGGTCCCACGGGGTGGCGGTCGGCTGCGCGGCGCCGGGCGGCAGTCGGAGGAGCTCGGCGCCCGCGACGAGGACCGTTCCGTCGTCGGTGACGGCGAGCCGCGCGTGCGCGTCGACGGGCGGGATGGAGCGCACGTCGGTCGCGGCCGGTCCGGCGTCGCCCCGGGTCAGCCGGACCAGCCAGCTCTGCGGGTTCCCGTCGGCGCCGAGGAGGGCGACCGGCGTCCCGTCGGGGCCGGCCGCGAGGTCGAACAGGACCACGTTGCCACCGACGGCGGCGTCCAGGTCGACCGTGCCGAGCACCTCGGTGGCGGTCTGCTGGGGCGCCGGCTCTCCGTCGTCGGGCCGCTCGTCGCCGGTGCAGCCGGCCGTGGCCAGGACGACCGCCAGCGCCGCGGCGGTGCGGCGGGCGGCGGGCATTCCGGCTCCCGGGGTGGGGAGCCGAAGCGTGGCGCGCACCGGCCGCACCCGGCAAGCCGAGGCCCGGCCGCGACGCGGAGGTCCTGGCGCGTCGAGTGCGCGCTGGCTCACCATCGACCTCCTCCGGCCGCGGCCCGTGTCCGGAGCCCGAGCCCCGAGGGAGCTCCCATGCCCGCACGTCCGGTGTCGCGCGCCCGCCACCTCCTCGTCGTCCTGCTGGCCACCGTCGGACTGGTCGCCGCCGGTTCCCCGGCGCTGGCCGAGCCGGGCCGCGCGCCCGCCGAGCACGACACGAACGGGCACGGCCGGACCTACCTGGCACTGGGGGACTCGGTGCCCTTCGGCTTCCGCGGGTCGCAGCCACCGGAGGTGTACGCGGACCCGGCGAACTTCGTCGGCTATCCCGAGCTGGTCGCCGACGACCTGGGCCTCCGGGTGCTCAACGCCAGCTGCCCGGGGGAGACGACCGAGAGCTTCATCGACGCCACGGCCCAGAGCAACGGATGTCAGAACAGCCTCGGGTCCGACGTCGGTCACCGCGACTTCTTCCCCCTGCACGTCGACTACGAGGGCTCCCAGCTCGACCATGCGGTCGAGGTGCTCCAGCAGGAGCCGAGGGTCCGGCTGGTGACCCTGCAGCTCGGCGCCAACGACGGGTTCCTGTGCGTGCGGACCGGCGCCTGCAGCAGGCCCGAGGGATTCCGGGCGCTGGCCGCGCGGGTCGGGCAGAACGTGGACCGCATCCTCGCCACGCTGCGGGAGGAGGCCTGCTACTCCGGGCGGCTCGCCGTCGTCACCTACTACGCGCTCGACTACACCGACCCGGCGGCCACGCAGCTGCTCAATGCCGCACTGGCCGCGGCGGCCGCCGAGAACGGGGCCGTCGTCGCGGACGGCTTCGCGGCCTTCGCGCCCCGTGCACTGGCGGCCGGCGGCAGCTCGATCGCCGCGGGGCTGGTGCCGCCGGCCGACGTCCACCCGACGGAGGAGGGCCAGCGACTGCTGGCCGGCGCCGTCGAGCAGGCCGTCGGGCACTGAGAGCGGCGCCCGGGCCCATTCAGCAGGGTGACGGGCGCAACCTGCCGCTTCCGGTCCGGGGCTGCCGATAGGGCAGATGAGGCGGCGGTTGCCCACGACCCCCGTCGCCCGGGGAGTGGCTTGCCCATGGCTCGACAGGGACGGATCGGGAACGGTCTGGCAGCGCTCGGTGGCGCGCGTCCCGACGTGATCGAGGCGGCGCCCGGTGCGCGGCCTCGGTTCGTCGCGCTCGGCGGCGTCCTGCTGAGCACGGGCGGCCTCGCCGTCGTGTCGGCGGCGTTCGCGGTGCACATGGCGCTGGGCGTCTGGTGGCCGTTCGCGCTGGTCATCGGCCTGGGCTGGGGCGCCGTCGTCGTCAACCTTGACCGGATGCTGCTGGTCGGGATGGCGCACGACGCGTCGCTGAAGCGGAACCTGGCGCTCGCCGTCCCCCGGGTGGGGCTGGCGCTGGTGCTCGGCGTCGTCGTCGCGACGCCGCTGACGCTGCAGGTGTTCCACAAGGAGATCGACACGGAGATCGTGTCGATGCAGGCCGAGGCGGCCGACGCGCACCGGACCGAGCTGGAGTCGGACGCGCGGTTCATCGGGCTGCCGGCGCTGCGGGAGCGGATCGCCACCCAGGAGTCGATCGTGGCCACCGGGGGGCAGAGCGACCCGGAGCTCGTCGCGGTGCAGGCCTCGGTGACCGACCGGCAGGCCGCCTACGACGCGGCGCTGGGCACCCAGCGGGAGCTCGAGGCCAAGGCGCAGTGCGAGCTGGACGGCACCTGCGGCACCGGCGACGCCGGGACCGGCACTGCCTACCAGCAGGCGCGCGCGGCCGCCGACGCGCAGGTGGCGGTGGTCGCCTCGGCGCGCTCGGAGCTGGACGCCGCGGTGGCGGCGGCCGGCTCCGCGCAGGCGCGCAGTGCTCAGCTGGCCGCATCCTCGCTGGACGGGGACCGGGCCGAGCTGGCCCGGCTGACCGAGGACCAGAACACCCTGCAGGCCGCGTTCGACGCGACCAACGAGGGCGCCGGCGGCATCCTCATGCGGCTGGAGGCCCTGGACCGGCTGGGTGACAGGAACGCCACCCTGGCCGCGGCGCAGTTCATGCTGTCGCTGCTGTTCATGTGCGTGGAGATCCTGCCGGTGCTGATGAAGCTGCTGCTCAACTTCGGCCCGCCGTCGGCCTACGACAAGCTCGCCGCGCTGCGTGACTCGGGTGACGTCGAGGTCGAGGAGATGCAGAAGGAGTCGCGGCTGGCGGTGGCGGCCGCTCGCGAGGAGCTGCTGGTGATGGCGGAGCGCGAGCGGATCGACCGGCAGAAGGAGCAGATCATGTCCCGGCAGCGGGCGGCCGTCGCCGCGGCCCGGCAGGCGATGGCGGCCACGGCCGCGCCCACCGCCGCGTCTGCCTCTGCGGCTCCCGCTGCCGAGACGGCGCGCCAGCAGTGGGACACCGGACCGATCCTCAACCTGGCCCGCAACGCCGCCGTCCGGACGGTGCGCTCCGTCCGCCGGCGGCCGTCGGACCGGGTGGCCGTCTGACGCTGTTCCGCCCTCCCGGCCCCTCCGTGGTCTGATGCCTGTGGTGTCAGCCGGCGGAGGGGCCGGTGGCGTTTCGAGAGGGTGGGCGTGTGACTGCTGACTCCAGCTCCGGCTCCGGCGAGGTGCTGCTCGAGGTCGACGGCGCGGTGGCGGTGGTGACGCTGAACGCGCCCGACCGCCGGAACGCGCTGACGCCTGCGATGGCTCGCGAGCTGAGCGGACTGTTCGACGAGGTGGACGCGCGGCCGGAGGTCGGGGCGCTGGTCGTGCGGGCGGTGGGGAAGTCGTTCTGCGCGGGCGGCGACATCCAGACGCTGACGGACGCCGGTCGCGACCCTGCCGAGCCGTCCGCCTACGAGGGGATGTCGGCGATCTACGACTCCTTCTACCGGCTGGGGCAGGTCCGCGTGCCGACCATCGCTGCGGTACGGGGGTCGGCGGTGGGCGCCGGGATGAACATGCTGCTGGCGACCGACCTGCGGATCGTGGCCTCCGATGCCCGGCTGCTGTGCGGGTTCCTCAAGCGGGGGATGCACCCGGGCGGCGGGCACTTCGTGATCCTGTCCCGGCTGATCGGCCGCGAGGCCGCGGCGGCGATGGTGCTGTTCGGCGAGGAGATCGACGGTGCGCGGGCCGTCTCGCTGGGGCTGGCGTGGGAGGCGGTGGACGACGCCCGTGTCGAGGACCGCGCGCTGGAACTGGCCGCCCGCGTCGCTGCCGACCCGGAGCTGGCGCGGGTGGCGGTGGGCAACTTCCGCAAGGAGACGGCGACGCCGGTGAGCTGGGAGATCGCGACCCAGTTCGAGCGGCCGGCGCAGATGTGGTCGATGCGCCGGTCCGCTCGGGACTGAGGTCGGTCAGGGCCGGGCGGGCACCCGGTCAGACGGTCTCGGGCACCCGGAGGTGGGCGAGGACGACGTCCATCTCGGCGACGTCGAGGATGTCGACGCCCGCGACGTTGACTGCCTCCTCGCGCACGGAGCGCGCGTGCTCGCGGCTCTGCTCGACTGCGGCGCGGCTCTCGAAGACGGCGGTGCCGACGCCGCGGCCGCTGTCCCGGTCGACCAGCATGCTGAGGCTGCAGAAGCCGTCCATGTCCTGGATCCGCGGCATCAGGCGGGTCCGGTACGTGTCGAGCATCTGGTCGACCTTGCCGGGATCGGCGCGGACCCAGGTGACCCGCGCGCACGCGCCACCGCCGGCGGGGTGCTCGCGGTGGAGGACGGCGATCTCCCACTCCTGCACCTCGAGCTCGTCGCCTGCTCCGAAGCGGTCCATCAGCTGCCGGCGCATCGGGTGGACGCGCTCGGCGCTGGCCTCCATGGCCTGCCGGTCGTCCCAGGCCGACGTCGCGATGCACTGGCCGGATTCGCGGTTGCACATCATCGACAGGCCGACGCAGCCGTCCATGTCACGCATCGCCGGCCAGACCTCGTCGCGCATGTAGGCGATGGCGTCGTCCAGGGAGCCGGGGTTGCCGCGGATGGTGGTGGAACGGGCGTACATGGCGCCCTCCTCTCCTGCCGGCGGCGACACCCCTGCGGCATCGCCGCACGGTCGAGCCTCCTCGGTCGGGGGACGGCGGACAACGCTGCGACGCGTGCGTTTCCCGGCCGGCGGACCCGGGGCGCCGGCCCGGCTGTGCCGCCGTCGATCGCCCCGTGCACCCTCGGTAGCCGGTGGTCGACGGACGCGGAGGATCGCCGGGGCCGACCTCGGGCCAGGGTCGGGCGTCCCTGTCGGTGCCGGGCGGACGGCAGGACCCTCCCCGGTGCTCCTCGCGTCGCCCGCGGCCAGCCGGGACCCGCGCCGGCCGCGGGTGGACGAGCAGGAGCCCGGTCCACCGAGGGAGGCTCGACATGAAGTACGTGCTGACGTGGAAGGCCCGCAGCGGAGGGTCCGCACAGGAGAACCTGGCGTCGACCAAGCGCTCGCTCGAGGTGTTCGGCAAGTGGACGCCCGGCACGACCGTCCACCAGTTCCTCAGCCGCGTCGATGCGGCCGGCGGCTTCGCCGTCATCGAGTCCGACGATCCCGCCGCCGTCGCCAAGGACTGCGCGATCTTCGCGTCCTTCCTGGAGTTCACCGTGTACCCCGTGATCGACATCGAGCAGGGTGCGGCGGTGCTCCAGGCGGCGGTCGACATGAACGAGAGCGTCTGACCCGTCCCCGCGCCGTGTCGCTGGAAAGACCGAGGTCCGCCGTCAGGCGCTCGTGCCGGCGTCCGTGGGCGTGGGCGTGACCGTCTCGGTGACCGTGGCGGTGTAGCAGAGCTCCCCGACGCAGTACTGGGCGTTGACCTCGATGTACGTCGGTAGCGGCAGGAACACCCGCAGCGCCCCGAAGGAGGTCGCCGTCCAGGCCGTCGGCGTGCTGGAGCACGGCGCGGGGACGCCGAAGAAGTCGCGCGCGATGTCCAGGCCCTGTACCTGCGCGACGTCACCGAAGACCACCGCGTCGACCGGCACGTTGCAGGTCACCGTGCCCCTGAGCACCACGGTCCCGGGTTCGCTGCCGATCTCGGCCGAGTCGAGAGTCACCTCGACGGGGTCGACCTGGGCGGGAGCGGGACGTACGGGGATGGGCGGTGCGGCGAGAGCGGACGGTGCGGCGAGCGTCGCCGTCGCGACGACGACGCACAGCACGAGGGCGGTGCGGGCCAGAGCCGCGACAGGGCGGGGCGTACCTGCGGACATCGTTGCCTCCGAGCGGACACGCGGGCGGGGGACTGGCACGACGTCCATCGTCGGGACTCAGCATTCGACGACCTCGAGGTGCCCGGTGCGCCGCGTGCGCGGACGCGGTGAGCCGGAGGTTCCTCGCGGCCGAACGGCCCCGTCAACCGCGCCGCTGACCGTGCGTCAGCCTCCGGTTGCGCCGTGACCCACAGTCGCGGGTGGCCGAGGCGAGTGACCCCTCTGGACGTGCGCCGCTCCTCAGCCGGTACTGGACCGTCACGGCCACCGGGGTGCCGTCCGACCAGGTCGCCCGAGGCGCCCGAGTGCGGCGAGTTCAGACGGTCTCGGGCACCCGGAGGTGGGCGAGGACGAGTTCCATCTCCGCGACGTCCACGATGTCGACTCCCATCGTCTCCACGGCCTGCTGCCGCGTCTTGCGGGCCTCGTCGCGGGTCTGCTCCATGGCCGAGCGGCTCTCGAACACGACCGTGCCGACGCCGCGGCCGCTGTCGCGGTCGACGAGCAGGCTGAGGCTGCAGAAGCCGGGCATCGCCTGGAGCCGTGGCATGAGGCCGGTGCGGTAGGTGTCCAGCACGTGGTCGACCCTCCAGGGGTCGCTGCGGACCCAGGTGACCCGGCAACAGGCGCCGTCGCCGGTGGGGTGCTCGCGGTGCAGGACGGCGATCTCCCACTCCTGGACCTCCGGCTCCCCGGCGCCGATCCCGAAGCGCTCGACCATCTGCTCTCGCATGGGGCGGACGTGCTCGTCGCTCGCGCGCATGGCCTGCAGGTCTTCCCAGGCCGAGGTGGCGATGTAGCGGCCGCTCTCGCGGTCGCACATCATCGACAGGCCGACGCAGCCGTCCATGTCACGCATCGCCGGCCAGACCTCGTCGCCCATGTAGGCGATGGCCTCGTCCATCGAGCCGGGGTTGGTCATCAGGGTGGTGGAACGGGCGTACATCTCCCGGCTCCTCTCGTGCCGGCGACGACACCCCTGCGGCATCGCCGCTCGGGCCGAGCGTCCTCCCTGGCAGCGGTGGACAACGGTGCCGAACGTCCCGCTCCTCAAGCCGGCGTGCCGGCGGCGTCGTAGCCGGGCAGCCAGCGACGGACCTCGTCGTCCACGGCCACGGTGGCGCCGAGCGAGCACAGGACGCCGACCAGCTCGGCGGCCACCCGCTGCAGCAGCAGGTAGTGCGGCGGGATGGTCAGCCGGCGCTGGGTGCGGGCGGCTGTGCTGAGGGGGTCGGAGGCGCGGCGGGTCTGCTCCTGCATCCAGCGGCGGGTGAACCGGTATTCCGCGGCGCGCAGCGGCTCGAAGTAGGGATCGAGCAGGTCGAGCAGCGCCGTGTCGGTGACCTTGTCGGGCTGGACGAGGTGCGCGGACGTGGCGATGCGGTGGAGTGTCGCGGCGTCGCCGTCCCGGCCGGCGGCGAGCAGCGGACCGAGCCGGTCGGGCCAGCCGCGCGGCATGGCCTGGGTGGAGCCGAAGTCGAGGACGGCGAGCCTCCTGTCCGGGAGGAGGCGGAAGTTGCCGGGGTGCGGGTCGCCGTGCACGCGGTGGGCGCGGACCGGGCCGGAGGCGAGGAGGCGCACGAGGAGCTGACCCGCGCGGTCCCGGTCGTCCTGGGTGCCGTCGGCGATGACCCGGGACAGGGGAGTGCCGCCGACCCACTCGGTGACCAGCACCTGGCCCTGGACGTCGAGTACGTCGGGGACGGCGATGTCCGGGTCGCCGCGGTAGGCGTCGGCGAAGGCCTGCTGCGCCTCCGCTTCCCTCGAGTAGTCGGCCTCCTCGGTGAGGCGTTCCCGCAGCTCCGCGAACAGCTCTCGGACGTCGACGTGCGGCGCGGCCGCCTTCATGACCGGTGACAGCACCTGCAGCGTGCCGAGGTCGGCGACGAGAGCCTCGGCGGCGCCCGGGTACTGGACCTTCACGGCCACCGGCGTGCCGTCGGCCCAGGTGGCGCGATGCACCTGCCCGATGCTGGCCGCCGCGACGGGTCGGTCGTCGAAGTCGCGGAACCCCTGCCGCCAGTCCGTGCTGAGGGACCTCGCGAGCTGCTCGTGGACCCGCGCGGTCGGCATGGCCGGCGCCGCCTCCTGCAGCCGGGTCAGCGTCTCGCGGTAGGGGCCGGCCAGCTGCTCGGGCAGCGCGGACTCCATCGCCGAGAGCGCCTGGCCGACCTTCATGGCGCCGCCCTTGAGGTGGCCGAGGGTGGCGAACAGCTGCTCGGCGGTGCGCTGCTGCACCTGCGCGGCAACGGCCTCCGCGGGGCGGCCGCCGATCCGCTTCCCGATCCCGAAGGCGGTGCGTCCGGCATAGGCAGCCGGGAGCGCGGCGAGCCGGGCCGTCCGGGCAAGGCGGCCCTGTGTCGGCGTGCTGTCCTCGGCGGACCCCACCGCACGACCGTAACCCCGCCGGCGGGCTGCTCGTCCGGCCACCGCCGTCGGCCCCGACCATGGCGGGGTGGCGCTCGGACGCCGGAACAGGCGCGTGCCGACACGTCGACGGGAGTGCTCGCCCCGGCGGACGGGCGGACGGGGGACCGCGGACCAGCCCCTCACATGCGCAGCGGATCGGGCGGCGCGAGGTCGTCCAGCCAGGGCGGATCGGGCTCGGGATCGTGGTACCAGCCTGGCGGGCGGGTGTGTCGGGAGACGCCCGACGGCGTGCGGACGATCAGCCGGCCGTCGGGGAGCAGGGTGAACGACCAGCCGCGGGCGAACGTCTTGATCCGGTGGTGTCGCCGGCAGAGGCAGCAGAAGTTCCAGCAGGCGGTCGGCCCGCCGGCGGCGAACGCCCGCCCGTGGTCGAGGTCGTGGCGGCCGGGCCTGCGTCGGCAGCCGGGCATGCGGCAGTGCCGGTCGCGGGCGGTGACGAGGCGGCGTTGCGCGGCGGTGGGACGGTAGCCGCGGGTCGGCGGTGGAGGCCGCAAACCGGGCCCGTCGTCCCCTGCGCCGCCGCTCAGTCCGGTGGCCTCGGCCGGGTGCCCCCTGCGGCTCCGGCGGCGGATGCGGCGGCCCAGTCCGGCGGCGCGGCGGAGCTCGGCGCGGCTGGCCACGGCCAGCGTCTCGCCGGTGGCCGGGTCGTCGATCGCGACGTGGACCGCCCCGCCCGTCGGAGCCGACCCGAGGTTCAGCATGTCCAGCGAGGCGAGGAGTTCCCGGCACTGGGCGGCGGAGATCAGCTGTCCGTCCAGCTCCGCCGGGGCCGCGCCGGCCGGCGCATCGGGCCGCAGCGAGGAGAGCGCGGCGTGGATGTGCAGCTGCGCGGTCACCGGTGGGCGGCTGGTGTCCCACGGGCGCAGGATCAGATCTAGTGCGGCCGCGGAGCGCAGCACGCCCATCGGCCGGTCATCCCCGTCGGCGCGCATCCACCGCGCGTACTGGTCGACCGCGTCGCGGGCGGCGTGGACGGCGGGCAGCGGGCCCTCGATGACCAGCCGGCCCAGGTCGTCGGCGGTGCGCTCGACGTGCACGTCGGCCCGGCGCTCGGCCTCCCGCCGGCGCCGCTCCTTGGCGTCGGCGTCCAGCCGGTACAGGTGGTAGCGGGCCCGGTCGGCCAGCCGGCCCGGCGGGCACGCCTCGGCACCCGGCAGCACACGGGCCTGGACTCCGGCGGCGACCTCTTCGTCGGCGTCGCCGAGCAGGTCGAGCAGGATCCGCGCCTTGCGGACCGTCAGCCGTCCGGCGTAGAGCTCCGACCAGGTCGGGGCGAGCTTGGTGGTGAGCAACAGCGACTCGGCACCCAGCCGGCCGGCCTCGGCCTCGGAGCAGTGCCGGATGACCGCGAGCTCGGACACGAAGTCGTCGGACACGTCGGCGAGCGCGGCCGGGCGCATCGCCCGGGAGTCCGGCCCCGGCCCGCCCCGCGGGCCGTAGGCGGCATCCCGCGAGGCGGAGCGCCGGCGGGCCAGCTCGGCGATGGTCGCGGCCTGGCGGGCGTGCTCGCGGGCCATGTGAGCGTCGGCCGACCAGATGTCGCAGACCAGCTCCAGCTCGGCCAGCAGCGGCGACACCACCTCCGCGGGCAGGACGGGCACCGGTACGCCGTCCTCCGGCGGCCGCGGCACCCCTCCGTCCTCCATGGCTGCACGCTAGCCACGGGCACTGACAATTCCCGCAGCTCAGCGAGCAGCTATCCCGACCGCACGGCCGTGAGGAAGGCGTCGGCGGACGCGTCGACCGCCGCCAGAGCGTCGTCCGTGAGTCCCGGTCGGAGACCGCGAGCCGCGTGCCCGTGGCGGATCAGGTCGCGGAGCAGGTCCGGCGCGCGGTCGAGGTGCGGCGTCATGCGGTCGAGCTGCCAGAGCTCCGGACCGAGCACCCGCCCGACGTTCCACGGACTCCAGACGAGCGGGTCCCCGATGCCGTTGGCGCTGCCCGCGGCCAGCACCTCGTCGACAAGCGGCCGCAGGTCGTCGTCCGACCACGAGGATCCCCAGGGACCGGCGAGGAAGCCGACGGCTACCTCGTCCAGCTCGTCGTCCGACAGCTCCCGCAGCACGGAGCCCTGACCGCCCTCGGGCAGGAAAGACAGCATCCACTCGACCAGCGGGCGGGACTCGGCCAACCTCTCGGACGCGACCCGCCCGGGGCCGAGGTCGAGGTCGGCGAGGGCCGCGGTGATGCGGGCTCGCGCGTCCGCGGGAGGGATGTCGTGCACGCGCACGTCCGGGTCGTCGTCGTCGACCAGCGGCTCGAGCACCGCCGCGAGCGGGGACTCCACGACGAACCCGTCGATGGCGACGGCGCCGAGCTCGTTGTCGATGCGGACGACGGCGGTGAGGGGGTGGCCGCCGGGCACGGTGACGCCCACGAGCAGCTCGTCGGCGTCCCGGAACACCGTGCTGGCCTCGACCGCCCGGTCGACCGGTTCGCTGCGGTCGAGCTCGGCGAGCCAGCGCGGGAGCACGTGCCCGCGGTCGGCGATCTCGCGGCGCACCCGCCGGCGCAGCTCGGCGTCGACGGTGAGGGTGGCGATCGCGAGCAGGGCGGCCGACGTCTCGACCCGGTCGGCAGCGGAGAAGGTGCGGACGAGGTCGTCGAGCGTGGCGCCCGGGTCGTCGGCCCCGGCGGCCACGGACAACAGCAGGCCGACGGCGCCGAGCAGCGGACCGGGAGTGGAGGAGTCGACGCCGTCGCGCAGGGCGGCCATCAGGTCAGTCTCGGGCGGCGTCTGTCGCTGCTGCGGACGGCGGGACTTCGCTCGCTTCTTGCTCTTCGGCATCGACGGCGGACGCTACTGCGGCCCGCCGACGCGATACGCGAACGGCGCCCGGACGGCTGTGGACAAAGGGTCCCCGGAGCCCTGGCCGTGGATAGCCTCGGCGCGTGCTGGAGGAGCTGCGGCCGAGGCTCACCGACTCCGTCATCCGCCGTTCGGTGAGCTCCGGTGCGTTCCAGCGCGGCGCGGTCTACGCGAGCGAGGGCCGGGTCGCCGAGCTCTCCTACTCCGGCGAGCTCGGCGAGTTCGACGCCACGGTGGTCGGCAGCGGGGGACGCTGGTACGAGACCGTCGTCGCCTTCCACGCTGTGGGTGCCCGCTGGTGGGGCGAGTGCAGCTGCCCGGTCGGCACGGACTGCAAGCACGTCGCCGCCGTGCTCATCGCCGGCCGGGACTGGCTGGACAGCGCGCCGGTGGCAGAAGCCCGACGCGGCCCGGACTGGGAGACGGCGCTCGCCGAGCTGGTGCAGCCTCCCGCGCCGTCCGGGCAGCGGGCGGGCACCCCGCTCGGCCTGCAGCTCGAGGTGGAGGCAGCGCCGACCGCCGTCTCCCGCACGTCCGTCCGCCTGCGCCCGGTCGTACCGGGCGCCAAGGGGCGCTGGATCCGCACGGGGGTGTCCTGGCGAGCCCTGCAGTACGACTACTACGCGCAGCGCGATCCTGCGCACGCCGCCGCGCTGCGCGCGCTGTACCGGGCCCACCGGGCGGCCGACGACGACAGACCTGGGTACTACGGCTACGGCTACGGGGACGAGCCGGTGCGGCTCGAGGAGTTCGGCCCCGCGCTGTGGCCGGCCCTGCAGCAGGTGGTGGACGAGGGGGTGACCCTCGTGACCGCTCGCGGCGGTCCCGTCCGGGTGGCCGGGACGCCGGCGTCGCTCGCCGTCGACCTGCGCGGGGACGCCGACCTGCGCATCGAGCCGGTGGTCGACCTGGGCTCCGGCGTCTGCCGTCCCGCGCAGGCGGTGCGGCTGCTCGGCAACCCGCCGCACGGCGTCGTGCTGCTCCCCGGCGATCCG
The DNA here is from genome assembly GCF_051383635.1 of Geodermatophilus sp. CPCC 205506. NCBI lineage: Bacteria > Bacillati > Actinomycetota > Actinomycetes > Geodermatophilales > Geodermatophilaceae > Geodermatophilus > Geodermatophilus sp. CPCC 205506. The sequence goes on from NZ_JALPKP010000011.1 coordinate 40,128, forward strand.
GAACTGCCCCCGGACCTCGTACCGGAGAGGGGTCTGCTGCTCGTGCCCGTGCAGCCGGTTCCGCGGCGCGCGGCGAAGCTGCTCGCCGCCGGTTCGCTGCGGGTGCCCACAACCGACCGCGCGCGCTTCCTGACCGGGTTCTACCCCGCGCTGCACCGCGCGCTGCCGGTCCGCTCGTCCGACGGGTCGGTGGAGCTGCCGGAGGTCCTGCCTCCGCAGCTGTGCCTCCACGTCGACCACACCGGGAACCACCGGGTGCGGCTGACCTGGTCGGTGCAGTACCGCACCGGCGAGGAGGTGCGGAGGCTGCCACTGGAAGGTGCCGACCCGGACCCGGGGCGCGACGTCGCCGCCGAAGAGCGGCTGGTGCGGAGCCTGCCGCTGCCGACGGACCGGTTGCCCGGGCTCTGGCAGGAGGGCCCGGAGCGGCTACTGGCGCCGACCGCGGAGCTGGCCGGCATGGACACCGTCGTCCTCATGACCGAGGTGCTGCCGCGGCTGGCGGACGCCGGCGTGCTGGTGGAGGTGACCGGGCAGCCCGCCGGCTACCGGCACACCGAGGCGGCCCCGGTCGTGCACGTGTCGGCCACGGACGGTCCGGACGCGGACTGGTTCGACCTCGGCGTCACGGTCACGGTGGACGGCGAGGACATCCCGTTCGCGCTGCTGTTCACCGCGCTGGCCGACGGCGACTCGCACCTGGTGCTGCCCAGCGGGACGTGGTTCGACATCCGCCGTCCGGAGTTCGACCGCCTGCGTTCGCTCATCGGCGAGGCGCGGGCACTGCAGGACGCCGAGCGGCCGGGCCTGCGGATCAGCCGGTACCAGGCCGGACTGTGGGACGAACTCGTGGAGCTCGGTGTGGTGGCCGAGCAGAGCGAGCGGTGGGCGCGGGACGTCCGGGCGCTGCTCGAGGTCGACGACGCCGCCCCGCCGGCGCCGCCCGCGGGGCTCGCCGCGCAGCTCCGGCCGTACCAGCTGCAGGGCTACCAGTGGCTGTCGGTGTTATGGGATGCCGGGCTCGGTGGCGTGCTCGCCGACGACATGGGGCTGGGCAAGACCGTGCAGGCCCTGGCGCTGGTGTGCCGGGCTCAGGAGGCCGGAGAGCTGACCGCGCCGGTGCTCGTGGTGGCGCCGACCAGCGTGGTGTCGAACTGGGCCCGCGAGGCGGCCCGGTTCGCGCCCGGCCTCGTCGTCCGCACCATCGAGGCCACCGGTCGCAAGCTCGGCATGTCACTCGCCGAGATGGTCGACGGCGCCGACTTGGTCGTCACCTCCTACACGCTGCTGCGCCTCGGCGAGGCGGACTACCGCGAGCTGCCGTGGAGCGGGCTGGTGCTCGACGAGGCGCAGTTCGTGAAGAACCACCAGGCGAAGACGTACGCCGCCGCGCGGCGGCTGCCGGCCCGCTTCAAGCTGGCGATCACCGGCACGCCGGTCGAGAACAACCTGATGGACCTGTGGTCGATGCTGTCGATCGTGGCGCCCGGGCTCTTCCCGAGTCCGCAGCGGTTCACCGAGCACTACCGGACGCCGATCGAGCGGGGGAGCGATCCGCAGGCGCTGGATGCGCTGCGCCGCCGGATCCGGCCGTTGATGCGCCGCCGGACCAAGGAGCAGGTCGCCGCCGAGCTGCCGCCCAAGCAGGAGCAGGTGCTCGAGGTGGTGCTCAACCCGAAGCACCGCAAGGTGTACGACACGCACCTGCAGCGGGAGCGCCGCAAGGTGCTCGGCCTCGTCGACGACCTGCAGCGCAACCGGTTCGCCATCTTCCGGTCGCTGACGCTGCTGCGGCAGCTGGCCCTCGACGCGTCGCTGGTCGACGAGGCCTACGCCGGGATTCGGTCGTCGAAGGCGGATGCGTTCCTCGAGCACCTGCAGGAGGTGGTCGCCGAGGGCCACCGGGCGCTGGTGTTCAGCTCGTTCACCGGTTTCCTGGGCACAGTGCGCGCGCGACTCGACTTGGCGGGGCTCCCGTACGCCTACCTCGACGGGAGCACGCGCGACCGGTCGGGGGTGATCGACGGGTTCCGTTCCGGCCGCGCCCCGGTCTTCCTGATCAGCCTCAAGGCCGGCGGGTTCGGGCTGAACCTGACCGAGGCCGACTACGTGTTCGTGCTCGACCCGTGGTGGAACCCGGCAGTGGAGGCACAGGCGGTCGACCGCACGCACCGCATCGGCCAGGACAAGACGGTGATGGTGTACCGGCTGGTGGCCGCAGGGACCATCGAGGAGAAGGTCATGGCGCTCCAGGAGCGCAAGCGGGACCTGTTCGCCCGCGTGATGGACGACGACGGCGGCGCCTTGTCCGGCGGGCTGACCGCCGAGGACGTCCGCGGCCTGTTCGTGTGAGAGCGGGGCCGACTGTCAGACGTGGACGACGCCGAGTTCGCCCCAGGCCGGCGAGGTCGTCCGCGCCCACGATTTCGTGCCGATCCGCTCCTGGTCGCCCCGGGCACCAGGGAGTGCCGCCGACCCACTCGCGGATCAGCACCTGGCCGTCGACCGGGTCAAGCCACCTTGGCAGCGTGGAAAACGTCGGCAGGTAGCGCGTGCTCCAGTTGCCAGAGGATGCGCATCGGCCGCTCGCCAGCGTGGGAGAGGTAGGACATCGGTCCCGCGTACAGGTACGGCGGCGTGCCGAGCGTTCCGTCCGCCGTCTTCGTCTCGCGGACGAACAGGTGCACGGACGTGCCCATCTGCCGGTGGTGGATGTACCGCTGGCCCGTGGCTGAGCGCTCGGCAGTCGCGTTCTGCGACTCCCACTGGAACCGCGTCGGGGAGATGGCGTGGTCGGCGTACATCGTGGTGGGAGAGAAGTGCGTCTCCGTCTTCACCAGCGTTACGAAGAAGACGTCCGCCTGGTCGCCGGGCACCCAGCGCACACCCGACCCCCACGTGCCGTTGAGGTCCGTCATTCCGAACGCGGCCAGCGCCTCATCACGGCTGTAACGGGCATGGACGTGCAGCGGCCGGGTCCCGGCGACCTCAAGCGCCGGCGTCACCCGGTGGATGCGATCGCGAAGGGCAGCGCTCAGTTCGCGGAGTTCGTCAGCGCGGCCAGGGTTGGCCACCAGCCGCTGGAGGCTGGTCTCCACGCTGCTGAACGGTGCCCGTGAGCCCCAGAGCGAGAAGTGCAGCATCGCTGCCAGCCGCCGCGTGCGCTCTGAGTCGAGGAGCGTCGAGCCGGCGGACGCCGTGGTGAGCAGCTCACGAATGACGCCCAGCCGTTCCAGGTCGTCCATGTGCAACATGCGGCCGAAGGCTCCGCGCAGTGTCGCGTCCTCCGGACCTGGAGCCGAGCCGTCCCAACCAGCGGCACGCTTCAGGTCCAGCCAGCTCCGCCCGTTGCCGCGGTAGAGGTCCTCGAGCTCGACCCCGGTCTCCTCCAGGAAGTCGGCGAGCGCGGGCGTCCGCGCGCCCGCGGCTTCGTCGACCAGCCCCTTCCACGAGACGTTGAGCGACTGCTTGATGTTGTCGAGGACGATCTGCTGCGCGACGCGGTCCAGCTCGATGTGGCAACCAGCCGGCAGGGTGGGGAAGCCTTGTTCGACCACCCGCTGCAGACCCCGTCGCGACGTGCCGGTCAGCGCGCGGAAGCGCAGGTCGAAGCGGAACTCCTTGTGCTGCACGCCGATGAAGTCGAGGACGGTCAGGCAAGCCTTGTCCTCAGAAAGCCGCAGTCCGCGGCCCAGCTGCTGCAGGAAGACGGTCGCGCTCTCCGTCGGGCGCAGGAAGAGCACGGTGTCGACCGCCGGGACGTCGAGCCCCTCGTTGAACAGGTCGACCGCGAAGAGGACATTCACCGTACGGTCGCGGAGGGCGGTCAGTGCGGCCGCCCGCTCCTCGCGCGACGTCGTCGAGGTGACCGCCATGCTGGGGATCCCCGCCGCTGTGAACCTCTCGGCCATGTACTGCGCGTGCTGGATGCTCACGCAGAAGCCCAGCGCCCGCATCTGCCGCGGGTCCGCCACCTTGTCGTGGACTGCCTGCAGGACCAGCCGGACGCGCTTGTCGTTGCCGGTGTAGACGTTGGTCAGCTCCCCAACGTCATACCCCCGACCGCGCCGCCACCGCAGCTGGTCGAGCGCCACGTCGTCGTGGATGCCGAAGTACTGGAATGGCGCGAGCAGGCCCTGCTCCAGCGCTTCCCACAGTCGCAGCTCCACCGCCGTCCGGCCGTTGAACCAGCGCCGGACGTCGGCGCCGTCGGTGCGTTCAGGCGTGGCCGTCAGTCCCAGGAGGACCTTGGGCTGCAGGTGCTCCAGAAGCCGGCGGTAGGTGGCCGCCTCGGCGTGGTGGAACTCGTCGACGATGACCATGTCGAAGTGAGACGGGTCGAGCTCGGCCAAGTCGAGCTGGGTCAGCGACTGCACCGACCCGAAGACATGGCGCCACTCTCGAGGCCGCTGTCCGCCGACGAAGAGTTCTCCGAAGTCGCCTTGCCGAAGGACATGGCGGAACGTCGACAGGCTCTGCACCAGCAGCTCTTCGCGGTGAGCGATGAACAGCACCCGCTCGGCAGCCCCCGCCCCACGCAGCCGCCGGTAGTCGAGAGCGGAGACGACTGTCTTCCCGGTTCCGGTCGCCATCACCACGAGGTTGCGCCAGCGGTTATGGACCTCGCGCTCGGCATCGAGCGCGTCGAGGATCTCCTGCTGGTAGCCGAAGGGGCGAACGTCGAGCGTCGCGATCTGGATGGGCAGGTCAGTCGGTCCGCCGCGCTCCGCAGCAATGGCCAGGCGCAGCCGGTCGCCGTCCCGCTCCGGGTCGTACGACTCGAACGACGGGTCCGCCCAGTAGCTGTCGAACGTCTCGGCGAACGTGGTCAGCAGATGCGACTGCTCGACGTTGGATAGCCGCACGTTCCACTCGAGGCCGTCGATGAGCGCCGTCCGCGAGAGGTTCGAACTGCCGACGTAGGCCGTCGACATGTTGGTGTCTCGATGGAACAGCCACGCCTTGGCGTGCAGCCGGGTTGTCCGGGTCTCGTAGGAGACCTTGACCTCGGCACCGAGCTCGACGAGCCGGTCGAGGGCGCGCTGGTCCGTCGCGCCCATGTACGTGGTGGTGATGACCCGCAGCCGGACGCCACGCCCGCGGAGATCCTTGAGCGCGTCTTCGAGGACGCGCAATCCGTGCCACTTGATGAAGGCGCACAGCAGGTCGACCCGGTCGGCCGACGCCAGTTCCCGAGTCACCTCGTAGCCGATCCGCGGCTGGCCGCGGCCGTTCACGAGCAGGGCGCTGGTCGAGAGTGGAACCGCCGGGCGCTGGAGGAACGACACGGCGCCGGGGACGGTGCTCGGCGAGGCGATCGCCAGGAGGGTGCGGGCTGGGTCAGCGACGATGTCGTCCTTGGCAGCAGTGTCGGGTGCCAGGTCTCCGATGGCCGCGACGATCTGATTGGCGAGGTCAACCTGGCGATTGATCGCCGCCGAGTCACTGCCACCAGCGGCCCGCAGCGCCCGGCTGGCCAGTTCGGTGATGTGGCGGGTCAGGGCCTCGTGGGCGTCAGCAGGGTCGAGGGAACCCAACTGGATAAGGTCCGGTTCCGTCGCGGCCAGTTCGCCGGTCAGTCGTTCAGTGACCAGGTGCTCGTACAGGCCAATCGGCGCATCGCCCATGGACGGACCGTAACCGGACGACTCCGTCTCATAGCGGCGCCACTCAAGCGGCCAGCGGAGTCCCGTGGAAGACCTGCTCCCTGTGCCACAGGAGGTGCTGTTGTGCTGGCAGAGGCGTCCCTGGCCGCGGTCGCAGCCGGTGGCCGTGCAGGTCGTAGACAGCTCGCCCGTGTGGCGTGCGCGCGGAGAACCGGCGGGAGACCACGAGCGTCAAGTCGTCGTCGAGGCCGAGCACCCCGCGGTCGAACAGCTTGTGGTGCAAAGAGCAGAGGGCCAAACCGTTGTCGAGTTCATCGGGGCCACCGAGGTTGACCCAGCGGATGTGCGCGGCCTCCAACCCGACGGGCACACCGCCGGCCTGGCCGTCGAACCCGCAGAACGCGCACTGGCGGTCCCAGGCCTCGAGAACGGCTGCGGGCCAGACGCGACTGCGCCGCCGCTCCTCCCGGCCTGCGCCGTCGTCCTTCGCAACACCGCCGGTCAGCAGGTCCGGGTCCAGGCCTACGGCCACGAGGACGTCGGGCGCGACGGTGCTCGGGAAGTGGCTTTCGACCAACCCCCGAGCCGCCTCGTCGAGCAGGGCTGGGCGGTCGCGTAACGCCGCTTCCAGTGACGCTTCGAGCCGGCCGGTCACGCCCTCGCGTAGCGGGCCGACGTTGTCCATCGGGACATCACGGTCCAACGTCCACACGCCGTCGGAGCGCAGTCGGGTGAACGGATACGCAGCACTCTGCGCCCGGCCCGTCTTCGACGTCGGCCCGAACTGTTCGATCAGGTCAGCCAGCTTCTCCTCGGCATCTGACCACGGCAGACTGCTCGTCCCGGTTGCGGCCAGGCGCCCCAAAGCCAGCAGGGCCAGCAGCGGTTTGTGCGGAGACCGGCGGCCGTCCTGCTGGTGTTGGCGAAGCGAGGACAACCGCTCAAGGGCCTGCTGAGCGTCAGGGGCAGTGAGTGACACGGGTGCTCACTGTCCCCGAGCGGCGCGTCGCAGCGTCGCAGGACACGGCGCGGGAGGTTTCCGGGACGGCGTCGTCCGTGACAGCCTCCTGTGGCTCTGCATCACGCACACGGGGGAACGTTGCCGCACTCATCCCTGCCCGCCGCCGTCCGCCCGACGGAGGGCTGAGCCGTGTACCGCCTCGACGGGCGACTGGTCCTCAGCCCCAGTGACCTGACCCGCCACCAGGAGTGCCACCACCTCACCGCCCTGAACCTGCAGGTGGCCGACCGCCGGCTGGACCCGCCCGCCGAAGGCGCCAGCGACCAGACGGTCCTCGTTGCTGACCTCGGCATCGCCCACGAGCTCCGCTTCCTGGAGTCGCTGGAGGAGCAGGGGCTCGACGTCGTCCGGCTCCACAGGCGAAGCGGGGAGGCGGGCACCGTCGAAGCCATGCGCGCCGGCGCCGACGTCATCCACCAGGCCACGCTGTTCGACGGCACCTGGGGCGGCCAGGCCGACTTCCTGCTGAAGACGCCGGAGCCGTCGGACCTGGGGGAGTGGTCCTACGAGGTCGCCGACGCCAAGCTCGCCCGCCGCATCAAGGTGCCGGCGCTGCTGCAGATGGCCACCTACGCCGACCGGCTCGCCACGCTGCAGGGCCGCGCGCCCGAGCGGATCAGCGTCGTCACAGGCGACGGCGAGACCCGCCCGTGGCGTCTGGTCGACGTCGCCGCCTACGCCCGCCGCGCCCGCGCCCGGCTCGAGGGCTTCATCGAGACACCGACGGCCACCGCCCCCGTCCCGATCGGCCACTGCGACCAGTGCACCTGGGCGCCGCGCTGCTCCACCGAGCTGCGGGAGAACGACGACCTCAGCCTGGTCGCCGGCATGCGTCGCGACCAGCGCGCCGCACTCCTCGAGGTCGGCGTCACGACCCTCCAACAGCTGGCCGAGGCGGAAGACGACACGCTCAAGGCCACCGGCATCGGCCGCGGCTCCCGCGAGCGGCTGCGCGAGCAGGCCCGCGAGCAGCTGAGCGGGCGCGCTGCCGGCGTCCCCACCCGGACGCTGCTCACTCCGCAGCCCGCCCAGGGACTGCTCCGCCTGCCGGCCCCCAGCGCCGGCGACCTCTACCTCGACTTCGAGGGCGACCCGCTGTCCGGCGACGGCCAGGGCCTGGAGTACCTGGCCGGCCTCGGCGACCGCGAAGGCCGTTTCACCGCCCTGTGGGCGCACGACGCCGCCGCGGAACGCCGCCTGGTCGAGGACCTCGTCGACCGCATCGTCGACGCCTGGCGCGCCGACCCCGGCATGCACGTCTACCACTACGCCGCCTACGAGGTCAGCGCGCTCAAGCGGCTCACCGGGCGGTACGGCGTCCGCGAGGCCGAGCTCGACCAGCTGCTGCGCGCCGAGCGGTTCGTCGACCTCTATCCCGTCGTCCGCCAGTCGATGCGGATCAGCAAGGAGTCCTACTCGATCAAGAAGGTCGAGGCCTTCTACGGGCGCGAGCACACCGGCGACGTCGCCGACGCGATGTCCAGCGTCGTCGAGTACGAGAAGTGGCTGATCGACGGCGACCCCATCCGCCTGCAGTCGATCGAGGACTACAACAAGGACGACGTCGACTCCACCCGCGAGCTGCACGACTGGCTGGAGACCCAGCGGGCCGAGCTGGAGGCGGAGCACGGCCCGCAGCCGCGGCCGGGGGTGCCCGTGGTGTCCGCGCCGGCGCCCCGGTCGGACGCCGAGGTCGCGGAGCTGGCGCTGGTCGAGCAGCTGCAGGACCGCGGCCACGGGCTGCTCGGCGACCTGGCTCAGTGGCACCGCCGCGAGGCCCGGCCCGGCTGGTGGGAGTTCTTCAGCCGCGGCGAGCTGGAGGACGAGCAGCTCGTCGAGGACCGGACGGCGCTCGGCGGCCTGTCCGGCGCGGTCGAGGTCGGCACCGAGAAGCGCAGCAAGCTCTACGAGTTCAGCTTCCCGCCGCAGGACGCCACGCTCTCGGTCGGCAAGCCGGCCTTCGACGTCGACACCCGCGCGCGGATCGGCGAGGTGCGCGAGCTCGACGCCGTCGGCGGGCGGGTCGTCATCAAGAGCACCAAGCCGCCGGGCGCCGTCCGCGGGCTGGGTCCGGAGGGGCCACTCGACGACAAGCCCCAGCGGGAATCGATCGCCGCCACCGCGAAGGATGTCCTCGCGGGCAAGCCCGGCCTCGCTCAGGCGTTGCTCGACCGCGTCGTCCCTTCCGACACCCGGCGGCTGCCGGGGGAGCAGGCCGGGGACGCCGTCGTCCGGCTCGGCCTGGCGCTGGACGGCGAGGTGCTCGCCGTGCAGGGGCCGCCCGGCAGTGGCAAGACGCGGGCGGCCTCACACCTGATCCGCGCGCTGCTGGACGCCGGCAAGAGGGTCGGCGTCACGGCGCAGTCCCACGCGGTCATCGGCAACGTGCTGAGCGCGGTCGACCGGCCGGCACTGCAGAAGTGCGACGAGCACCAGGCCTGCGGCGCACCCGGCGTGGAGTGGTCGAAGGACTCCGCCGAGGTGGCTTCGCGGCTGCTCGACGGCTCGGCGAACCTGGTCGGCGGGACGGCGTGGTTCTGGTGCCGGCCGGACCTGGCCGAGGCGGTCGACGTGCTGGTGATCGACGAGGCGGGGCAGTTCTCACTGGCCAACGCGGTCGCCGTGGCACGGTCGGCGAAGTCGCTCGTGCTGCTGGGCGATCCGCAGCAGCTGGCGCAGCCGACCCAGGCCGTGCACCCGGGGGAGTCGGGGCTCTCCGCGCTCGAGCACCTGCTGGAGGGGCACCCGACCGTGCCCGAGGACCGCGGCGTCTTCCTCGACCGGACCTACCGGATGCACCCGGCGCTGACCGCGTTCGTGTCCGACCTGGCGTACGAGGGGCGGCTGGAGTCGGCCGCCGACCGCGAGCGGATCGCGGTGCGGGGCTGGACCAGCGGGCTGGCCGTGCGGTTCGTCGAGCACACCAAGCCGGCGGCGGCCGCCTCGGACGACGAGGCGGCGGCCGTCGCGGACCTGTGGCGGTCGCTGCAGGGCGTGGGCTGGGTCGACCACGAGCTGGTGGAGCGACCGATCGGTCCGGACGACGTGCTCGTGGTGGCGCCGTACAACAACCAGGTGGCGCGGATCCGCGGACTGCTGCCCGACGGCGCTCGGGTCGGCACGGTGGACAAGTTCCAGGGGCAGGAGGCGCCGGTCGTCGTCTACTCGATGACGTCGACCAGCGCGGAGGACGCCCCGCGCGGGGTCTCGTTCCTCTACGACCTGCACCGGCTGAACGTGGCGGTGTCACGCGCCAAGGCGCTGGCCGTCGTGGTGATGAGCGAGGAACTGCTCGACGCCGCGGTGCGGACGCCGGAGCAGCTCCGTCAGGTCAACGCCCTCTGCCGGCTGGTCGAGATGGCAAGCGTCGTCCCGGCGTGAGCCGCGCGGCACGATGTCGACCGGCCGGGGGATCGGCCAGCAGGAGCAGTGGTCAGGATGGTGCCGTGACGGATGGTGCGGTCGTGGGCGTCCCTGGCGGGCTCCAGTCGTTGCCACGTGCCGACGCTCCGGGGGCCAGGGGTGGAGCGGCGGTCACGCGGCTGCAGGTCGGGTACGTGTGACGGCCTCGCGACGACCCAGGCGGTCGCCGAGATCTCTTCTCGAACTGCGGGACCGGGCCGCGCAGCACTTGATCCGCTACACGTCTCCGACTGCTCACTACGCCTTCCACACCTATGACCAGAGTGACGTGCGCGGCGGGCCGGTGACCCCGGCAGACGTGTTGATGGTGAACCTGCTGAGCCTCCGGTTCGATTGGCGCGACGTGACGCCACTGTTCGTCGTGGGCGAGACCCCTCACGTCCAGCTGCGGCAGGCACTGGACGAGGCGCTCACGGAGGCTCGAGCGCTGCCCGCCCTGGAGGACTGCACCGAGGAGCAGGCGGCCATGCCCGCCTTACGCGAGGCCAACTCCCTCGCCCTGGCCGTGCCGAGGTCGCCGCGACGCGATCGGCGCACCTGGGGGCCGGTTGCCGTGTCCAAGGTCCTGCACCGGTTGGCCCCCACGGTGCCGTTGATCGACAGCTACGTCTGCGCTTTCTTCGCGACGCGGTCGCCCCGAGACATTCGGCTGAGGATGCGTGCGGAGCTGATCGCGAACCAGCGATGGATGACCGAACTGGCCCAACGGCATCGTGTCCGGGGAGAACCCATGCCGCTCACCCGGGTCGCAGACATCGCGATCTGGATGGATGCGCAGACTTCCTGAGCGAATGTCCTGCTCGCCGACGAGCTGCGAACGCTGGGTGCACCACGGCGACTCGTCCACGATCGGCCTCCCGACTGCGGCCGTCGGTGCACGCTGATTCGGGTCACTGCGGCTCCCGATCGACCCCGCTGGAGCCGACAGGTGCCCTGCCGATAGAGAAGGGGCAACGCCCGCCGCGAGCCGAGGAGCCGTGACCTGCCCAGATCCACCAAGCCCCGGCGCCGGCCCGCTCCCAGGAACGGCTCCGCAGCCAGGAACAGGTCCCAGCCCAGGAAGCGGAAGTCGGCGAAGGGGCGCCGCCGAGCCAGGCCCAGGCGCGCTCTCCGAGCGGCCCTGCTGGTCGTGCTGGTGACGGCCGGCGTGGTCGCGTGGCAGGCAGCGGAGCGGCACCTGTATGCGCTGCCGTTCTTCGGCCCGGCCACCGCAGCGCCGTCCGGGCCCGCCTGGCCGCTGACCGGCGTCCCGGCCGATGCGGTCCCCGACCGGCCGGCGCTCGCGGTGAAGATCGAGAACTCCGTTGCCGCCCGGCCGCAGACCGGGCTGGACGGCGCGGACGTGGTGTGGGAGCAGGTGGTCGAGGGCGGGATCACCCGGTTCGTCGCCGTCTACCACTCCACCCTCCCGCCCGAGGTCGGCCCGGTGCGCTCGATCCGGCCGATGGACCCCGCGATCGCCGCGCCGCTCGGCGGGTTGCTCGCGTTCTCCGGGGGCGTGCCGTCCTACATCACCGCGGCCCGGGACGCGGGACTGCAGGTGCTCAGCCAGGACACCGGCGCCGACGGCTTCTCCCGGACGTCGACCCGCTCGGCGCCGCACAACGTCTACGCGGTGCCGCAGACGCTCGTCGACCAGGCCGACGCCGCCCATCGCGCCGCACCCGGCGTCCAGTTCGAGCACGCCGCCGCCGGCCCATCCACGGCCGTTGCCACGGGGGAGCCGGCGACGAGTCTGGATCTCACATTGTCCGGCGTCAGCCACCCCCGGTGGGCGTGGAGCGCGGCGGACGGCCGGTGGCTGCGCAGCGAGGGGAGTGCTCCGGCCGTCGAGGCGGACGGCCGGCGGATGGGCGCGGCCAACGTCGTCGTGCTGCGCGTCGACGTCGTCGCGACCCAGGCCCGTGATCCGGCAGGCAACCCCGTCCCGGAGACCATCCTGACCGGCACCGGCCGAGCCCTTGTCGCCTCGGGTGGGCACGCGGTCGAGGCCACCTGGTCCAAGCCGGGGACCGGTGACCGGGTGAGCCTGACCGGAGCGGACGGCGACCCGGTGACATTTGCCCCCGGGACGACCTGGATCGAGTTGGTCCCCAACGGCGGCGGCGCAGTCGTCACCGGTTGACCACGACGACGGCGACGCTGACGGGCCCCTCGTCGCCCCGCCGACAGCCACGTCGCCGGGCGTGCTGCTCGACGCCGCCGTCCGGACGCCGGAGCAACTGCGTCAGGTCAACGCACCCCGCCGGCTGGTCGAGATGGCGACCGTCGTCCGCGCGTAGTGCCGCGCTCCGGACGAGGTGACGTCGTCGTGACGGGCCGCCGTGAGCATCACCGGTACCCGACCGGGCGTCTGCCCTGAACCGAGAGCAGCGAGCCATGGACCGTCCAGTGCATGTAGCAGCGACGCCGGACAAGGCCGTCGTACTGACCGCAGCCGCACGCCGGGTGCGCGCAACCCGGAGTCTCGGCCTCGCTGAGGACGCAGAAGGGGACTTCGTCTTCCACTACTACCCGGAGGAGGAGGTCCTCCAGTGGGTGGTCGCCCGTGACTTCCGGTGCTTCTCCCCCGGGTCGGCCTTCTTCTTCCCGGAGCTCGAGCGGCAGTGGCGCGACCGGCCCTGGTCGGACGGAACCGACCTACCTGTCATCACCCCGTCGTCCTTCGCGAGCAGCCCCATCGTGTTCCTCATGTCACCGGCGGTCGCCGCCGGCGTGGGGGCTGTCGACCGTGGTCTCGGTTGGGCCGACCTGTTCGACCCGACTCGACCGCTCCGGTTCATGCACGCCCACGCACGCTCCGGTGACGGCCTTGCCGTGGTGACGGCCGCGTACAACGCAGGGCTGAAGGAGCTGGGAGCGACATCCCTCGACGACGCCGGTCCCGCCCTGGACCGGCTGATGGCGGGTGTGCAGGAGCGCATCGTCGAGTACGGGCCTGACGATGCGACGGTCATCGACCGGGCGGCGGCCGGAGGGGACTGGCGGGCCGACGTCGTGCTGGTCCAGGAGCGCAGCGCCCTCGCGGCGCTCGCGCGGCATCCCGGCCTGCATGCCGTTCTGGTGCATCCCGAGGGGGACAGCTCCTGGGTGGATCAGGAGATCTGCCTCGTCGAGCCGACCGCGACCTCCCTCGAACGCGAGTCGTCCGGAGCCCTGGTCGAGGCTCTGCGTTCGCCCGAGATGGCGGGGGTCCTGCGGGGCGAGGGCTGGCGTCCGCTCGGCGCGGAGCTGGGCACGGCCACCGACACCGCACAGCTGATGGAGGCTCAGCCCACGTCCGTGACGGAGCGGGTCGGCGTCATCGGTGCGGCGACGCCGCCCGCTGCGCAGATGCCTCCCCGTCTGGTGCGGGTGCTCCGGAACCGCTGGTCGGAGACGAAGAGGGCGGCGGAGGTCTGCCTGGTCATCGACGTCTCGGGGAGCATGTCAGGCAGCAAGCTGGCGGCCGCCGAGCGCGGGGCGGAGGGCTTCCTCGACCGGCTCGAGGGCGCCGATCCGCACATCTCCCTGGTGGCGTTCGCCGACTCCGCGCAGGTGCTCGTGCCCCTGTCGTCACTGCACCCGGTGCGGTCCGACGTCGTCGACCGGTTGCGCCGCCTGCAGGGCGGTGGGCAGACGGCGCTCCTGGACGGCGTGGACCGCGCGCTGACTCTGCTGCAATCGGGCGACCCGGCCCACCTGAAGGCCATCGTGCTGCTGACGGACGGCGAGGAGAACAACTCCACGATCTCCTTGCCGGCTCTGGAGGAGCGACTGCGCGGTTGTGGCTGTCTGTTCTTCGCCATCGGCTACGGGCAGGGCGCCGATGTGGCCCTTCTGGACCGCCTGGCCGGCGCCACCGGCGGTCACTCTGCGGCCAGCGACGAATACCACGTCGACAAGATCTATGGGGCGCTGACGGCGCACCTCTGAGGACCGTCGTCGGTGCAGACGCTCTCCGACGTACCGGGCAACAACACCTATGCCGGAGGAGCCTCGGCCAACTCCATCCCGAGCTCCATGGGGATCCGGGCGATCGGCGTCAGGCGTTCCTTCATTGAGCCCAGGGCGTCAGCCACAGGCGCCATGCCGAACCGCGCCACCGAGAGCACCGTCATCCCCATGATGTCGAGATCCGCGGTGTCGACCGGGGCAGCGCCGTGCCTCCAGAGGTAGTGGTTGGTCATCGCGAGATCGATCGATTCTGCGTAGGTCCGGCTCATCGACTCCAGGTGCTGGAAGACCACCGGAGGCCCGGTCACGGGGTCGCCGACGAGCAGGTGGAGCGCGACGTCCCAGAAGCGCCGGAGCGGCGTGCCCAGGGCTCCCACGGGTACGACGCCGAGCCGGTGCCGCGAGGTCTCGGCCAGCCGGCCGAGGGCTGCGACGTCGGCCCTGGCCACACCCGGTGTGCCGGCGGCGGCGAGGAGGACATAGGCCTGTTGCTGTGGGTGTCGGAGCGGCGCCGGGACGTCGCTCCCGACGTCGGGACCCTGCGCCGCCTCGACCTGGGCGAGCGTGCTGCTGATGTCACCCAGCGGGGGATCGATGCGCCATGCACCGGCGACCGCCATGAGGAACATGCCGAAGCCGTGGTCCAGCTCCTGGAACTGCCGCGCGGACGCGATGAGCAGCCGGCGGGCCGTCTGCGGGTCCAGGAACGCGGCCCATTGCGCCGCGTCGCGCAACGCGGAGGCGGCGTCCATCCTCAGCACCCACTCCCGGTCGGTCCCCTCCCGGGAGGTCGGCAGGCCGCGCCGGTCGTCGTGCCCGGACGCTTCCGCGAGGCTGGTGTTCGCACAGGCCTCGAGGAAGGCCACCGTCACGTTGACCTGCTGGGGGTCCAGCTCCAGCATCTGCAGATGGGCGCGGGACATCAGAGCAGCTCCCGGACGTTGGTGAGTCGCTCCGGCGGGACGAAGCGTGGATTGGGCTGGCTCCAGCAGCGGTCCATTCGACGGGCGGCCTGGTTCCACTGCCACTTCTCGCACCCGGCGATCTGGTTGTCGGGGACGACGATCTTCGCCGTGATCTCACCCTCGGTCTGGAACGGCGAGTAGTGGCGGTAGACGTTCAGGTCCCTGATCTCTTCCGCCACCCCCTCGAGCGGAACCGAGGGCCGCGGTGCGACCACGCACCAGCAGGTGTACAGGTAGGCCGTGTCGCGGGCGCCGAACATCGTGCCGAACCAGAGTCCCGTCCGCCATGCCCGGTGTACCCAGTTGGTGCGCGCGGCCGTGTCGCGCTCGACGGTGCCGGCCGACAACGAGATGAACGGGGTCCCGAAGGAGTAGGGCTTTCCCGTGCTGGGATCGATGGTCGTGAAGTGATTGACGTGGGCATCGAGCGTCGCCTCTGACAGCCTCTGCTGGGTTTCCTGGGGGTCGATCTCGAGGGAGTTGCGCCACCAGTTGCAGACGATCCCGTTCTGGTCATCCAGGATGCGCTTGGCGCTGGCATCGTCCGGCAGGGACAGGCCTTTGATGCACCACTGGACGATCACTTCGGCCTCCTGAAGCGCTCGTGGCTCTCCGCGGACGACAGGGGAACGGTGCACGAGTCGGCTGTAGCGGAAGCCGGACTGTGGCGTCGACCGTCGCGCGCATCGGCGATCACGGCATGTCAGCCGCGGAGGCGACGGGCTGCTGCGCTTCGTCAGCGGCGTCGAGATCCCGGCGCAGTTCCCGCACGAGTTCGGCCAGGAGCGTCTGGAGGGCTGCGAGACGCTGATTCCCCGCCGCCTGTGGGGCATCGAGGTCGGCGCTCATCGACGCGAACCAGACCTCGAAGTCCTCGTCGTACCGCCGGACGAACGAGGCAAAGCCGAGAAGCGGGTCGAGAGACGCCTCGCCCACGCCGCGGCGCATCAGTTCGCCGATCGCTCGTTGCTCCTCGCGCCAGACCATGAACTGGTGGCCGAGGCTGTCGGTGGTGAACGTCTGCCCGATCTCCGCCGCGACGGCCAGGGCTCGAGGATTGTCGCGCTCCAGGCCAAGTCGCGCCTGGGCCTCGTTGACGTTCTCCACGGCGCCCCAATAGCGCGCGAAGCGGTAGAAGGTGCTCTGCTGGGCGACCTTCCGTCGCGGCTCGGAGCCGGAGAAGTAGAAGAGGAACCCGCGTTGGCGGATGTTCCGGATGCGGTCATACAGGTCGTCTGCCGCGTCCAGCAGGGAGGCCCAGTACCGGTCGCGCTCCTCCTCGACCGTGCGGAGCCGCTCGCTCGTCTCGGCAGCGGCCTTGAGGTCTTGTTTGAACTGCTCGAGGTCGCGCTGTGCCCGCGTCTCCGCTTCCGCGATGCCCTTCTGCACCTGGACCTGCTGTTCGGCGATGCTCTCCTGGGCGTGGACCTGCCGGTCGGCGATCTGCTTCTGGATCCGGCGGCCCTGAGTGCCCTGCCGCAAGGTCACGAACACGGTGATCACCGTGACCAGGACGCTGGTGACGCCGGCGATGATCGCGGCCAGCAAGCGGGGGTCCATGCACACGTCCCTGAGGCGCAGGTCGGTACCAGCTGCCGAATCGTGACCATCGTGGAGACGTCGCGCGGCCTCACACATGACTGGTCAGCTGGCGTGGTCGCAGGATCGGGCGTCCGCGTCACCGGCGCGTCACGAGGACATCACCGAGCCCCGACGGCAGACCGATCACCCGGAAGGGCTCAGCGCTGGGTCGCTCTCGAGGACTCCGGAACTCGTTGACGACGTGCGGGAGGACCTTCGCGCCGAAGACGGAACCCATGGGTCTCGTGGTTTGACTGAGTGGGTGCGAGGCCTGGTGGGGCCGGGGGCAACCCCTGTGGCGAGAGGCGTGTGGCGAGGTGTCGTCGGATTCGGCCTCCCGAGTTTCGCTACGTCGCCGTGTCACCGTCCTGACGCCAATCCGAGGAGCACCACGGATGCCGGACCGCAGCCGCGGTACCGGTGCCTCGGTCACCACCGCCCACCCGGGGGAATCCATGTCCCAGACCCACGCGCCCGCCGGCCCGCCGCAGATGCCCGAGGGCTACGCCCCTCAGCCGCCGGCTCCGGCCAAGAAGCCCTTCTACAAGAAGGCCTGGTTCCTCGTCCTCGCCGTCATCGTCGTCATCGTCATCGCCACCCAGTCGGGCGGCGGCGACTCGGCGACCGATGAATCCGCCTCCACTGACGCCGCTGCCGGTGCCGACACCGGAGCTGCTGCCGAGGCCCCCGCGGAGGCTCCCGCGGCGCCCGCCGCGCCTGCCGAGCCGGCCGCGCCCGGCATCGGCCAGCCGGCTGCCGACGGTGACTTCAACTTCGTCGTCAACGGCGTCGACTGCAGCAGCACCGAGATCGGCAACGAGTTCCTCAACACGACGGCTCAGGGCCAGTTCTGCATCGTGGATCTGACCATCACCAACATCGGCGACGAGGCGCAGAGCTTCCTCGGCGGCAACGCCACGCTGTTCAACGCGCAGGGTCAGGAGTTCTCCTCCGACAGCGAGGCGGCCATCTACCTGGACGACTCGTCCTCGCTGTACGAGGAGATCAACCCCGGCAACACGCTGTCGAGCAAGGTCGTCTTCGACGTCCCGGCCGGCACGGTCCCCAGCTCGATCGAGCTGCACGACTCGATGCTGTCGGGTGGCGTCACGGTCAACCTGCAGTAATCACGGCACCTCGCTGAGGGCCTCTCGTCGATTCCGGCGGGAGGCCCTCAGTCGTTCGAGGCGCGCCGGCCCACCAACAGGACTCGTGCCTCTGCAAGGTGACCTTCGAACCTGTCCCGCGCGGCGCGCGCTTCCTACGGTTCGGGGACATGTCGGCCATGAGCGCCCCTCTGCTCGTCGCGATCGACGACGACCCCGACCTGCTGGCAGACGTCGAGCGGGAGCTCCGCAACCGGTACGCGTCGGACTACCGCGTCTGCTGCCTGCGCTCGGCCGACGAGGCCCGCCCCATGCTCGAGGAGTTCGCGGCGAACGGCGAACAGGTCGCCCTGGTGCTCGCGGGCGAGGTGCTGGGCGGTTCGCCGGGCACCGATGTCCTGGCCGGCGTCCCGCACCTGTTCCCGCACGCCCAGCGGGTGCTGCTCATCGGGTGGGGCCACCTCGGCGACCCGGCCACCGGTGACGCGATCTTCGAGGCGATCGCGCGCGGGCGCATGGACCAGTACGTCGTCCGGCCCTCGCCGCCACCGGACGAGCAGTTCCACCTGGCGATCTCGAGCTTCCTGCTGGCCTGGGCCGAGGCGCAGCGCCGCGCCCCCTACACGATCGACGTGGTCGGGGAGACCTGGTCCGGTCGGGCCTACGAGCTGCGCGAGGTGCTGGGGCGCTGCGCGATGCCGCACCGGTTCTGTCTCGCCGGCTCCGACGAGGGACGCGCCCTCCTCGCGGCGACCGATGCACAGAGGCTCCCGGTCCTCGTCATGCCCAACGGGCACGTCCTGGAGGACCCCAGTGACGCCGACATCGCGCGCGCCGCGGGCACCTCGGTCGACCCGAATCGGGACCGGTACGACCTCGTGATCGTCGGCTGCGGACCGGCCGGCCTGTCGGCGGGCGTGTACGGCGCCTCCGAGGGACTCCGCACCCTGGTCATCGACTCGGGCAGCATCGGCGGGCAGGCCACGTCGAGTTCGGCCATCCGCAACTACCTCGGCTTCCCCCGCGGCGTCAGCGGCTCGGAGCTGGCCCGCCGCGCCTACCACCAGGCCTGGGTCTTCGGCGCCCGCTTCGCCTTCATGCAGCGGGTCTCGCACCTGGTGCGCGAGGACGACGGCATCGTCGTGTCCCTGGAGACCGGCGGGATGGTGGTGGCGCACGCCGTCGTCCTGGCACCGGGCGCCAGCTACCGCCGGCTGGGTGTCGCGCCGCTCGAGGACCTGGTCGGTGCCGGCGTCTTCTACGGCGCCGCCGCGTCGGAGGCGCCGATGGTCGCGGGGGAGGAGGTCTACGTCGTCGGCGGCGCCAACTCCGCCGGCCAGGCCGCCCTGCACCTGGCCCACTACGCCAAGCGCGTCACGCTCGTGGTGCGGGCCGCGTCGCTCGACGTCGGGATGTCGCACTACCTGGTCCGCCAGGTGGAGCAGACGTCGAACATCGAGGTGCGGACCGGCGCCGAGGTCGTCGACGGCGGCGGCGAGGGCCGGCTGGAGCACCTCGTCCTGCGCGACCGCGGGACCGGCGAGGAGGAGACGGTCGACGCCTACGGGCTGTTCCTGATGATCGGCGCGGTTCCGCACAGCGAGTGGCTGCCCCCGACGATCGAGCGTGACGACGGCGGCTTCGTCATGACCGGACCCGACCTCAGCGCCGACGCGCTCCAGGCGTTCGGGCGCCGCCCGCTGCCGCTGGAGACGAGCATGCCGGGGGTCCTCGCGGCCGGGGACGTCCGGCACGGGTCGGTGAAGCGGGTGGCGTCCGCCGTCGGCGAGGGTTCGATCGCCATCCAGTTCGTCCACCGCCTGGTCGCCTCCTGACACGAGCTGCCTCGCCGTCCATGCCCTGGCGTGGTGGTATCAGACCGATACCATCGGGGACATGGCGCTGACGCTGCGGACCGATGACGAGCTCGAGAAGGCGCTCACGGCGCTCGCGGCTGCTGAGGGCGCTTCGCGGCAGGAGATCATCCGACGCGCCGTTCTCGAGCGGTACGAGCGGAGCGGCCACGCTGCGCGGGTCCAGGAGAGTTCGACCCGACTGATCGACAAGTGGGGCGACGTGCTCCACCGGCTCGGCACCGTGTGAGCGAGGTCGAGTACCTCGACCTCGATGATCTTCTCGGCCTCGTCCGGGCTCTGCGGACCGGCCCGGTCCGCGATGTGGGTCTGCTGGACTCCGCGGCTGCCCGACCCCGGTCGCACGTCTTCGGGGAAGAGGCCTATCCCACGCTGCCGTTGAAGGCCGCCGCGCTGCTCCACTCGCTCGCGCGCAACCATCCCCTGGTCGACGGCAACAAGCGGCTGGGCTGGCTGGCCACCGTCGTGTTCCTGGACCTCAACGCCTCCGAACCCGACGTGAGCGACGACGCCGCCTTCCAGCTCGTCATGGATGTGGCCGCCGGTGCAGCCGACGTCGAGGAGATCGCCGACCGACTCCGGGTCGTCCCGCGCTGACACGGAGGTGCGCGTCAGGGCGGCTGGGCGCCGACGACGCCCGCAACCACAGCGGCCGCCGCATGACCGGCGCGGACGGCGTCCGGCACCGACGCTCCACCGCGCCAGCCGGCCAGCACGCCGGCGGCGAAGGCGTCCCCGCAGCCGGTGGTGTCGCGCACTGACGCCACCGGCTCCACGGCCACCTCCGCCGCACCCGCCCGCGTCAGCACCCGCGTCGGCCGGGCCCCGGCGTGCACCAGCACCAGCTCCGGCGCCCACCCGGGCAGGTCGCCGGCCAGCCCGAGCGCGTCCGCCTCGTCGGCGTTGCAGAGCAGGACGTCGGGCCGCAGCCCGGCCAGCAGCTCGACGTACGCGCCCGCGCCGTGACCCTCGATCCGGGCAGCCGCCGCCGCGTCGACGCTGACCGGGACGCCGGCGTCGCGGGCGAGGGACGCCGCCATCCGCAGCGCCGACGGGAAGCGCAGCAGGTCGTAGCCGTCCAGGTGGACGACGGCGGCGCCGGCCACCCACCCGGTGCGGACGTCGGCCGGCTCGAGACCGCCCTCCCCACCGTCGCTCAGCAGGGTCCGCTCACCGTCCGGGTGCACGAGCACGGTGGACAGCGGCGTCCGGCCGCGCCGCACCACCACGGTCTCGACCCCGCGCCCGGCGAGCGCAGCCAGCAGCCCGTCGGCCGCCGGGTCCGCGCCGGCCCAGCCCGTCATCCGCGCCGGCACGCCCAGCCGGGCGACGTTCGCTGTCACGTTGGCCGGCGCCCCGCCCGCCGTCGTCGTCCGCACGACCCGCTGCTGCCCGCCGACCACGAGGGGGCCGGACAGCTCCAGGACCTGGTCGGCCACGAGCTTGCCCACCGCCACCACCGGGCCGCAGCCCGCCGGGCGCGGCCACGCCGGCGTCAGGGCCTCGCCCCGATCGCGGCCGGCCGGACCGCGACGTTCCCGGCCATCTCGCCCGTCAGAACGTCAGGCCGTGCCGCTCGAGGATGCGCTGCGTCCCGTCCGGGTCGGCGTCGCACTGGTAGGGGGCGGCCATGTCGGCGAGTTCCTCCGGCGTCGGTGGCTCCTCGAGGCTCCCGAGCCACCGGAAGAACTGCTCGAGCCCCGCGGGTGAGATGAGCTCGAGCACCGCGGCCGGCTCGTCCCCTGCGTTCCAGAACGTGTGCCACTGGTTCCGCGGCTTGAAGACGAGGTCGCCCGGTTCCGCGACGACCTCGTCGTCCCCGAGGACGGCGCCGATGCGCCCGAAGAGGACGTAGGTGTACTCGTCCTCCCGGTGGTGACGGTGCAGCGGAGCGGCGAGCGTCCGCGGTGCGAACAGGTGCTGGACGAGAGCGAAGCGACCGCCGGCGTCCTCGCCGTCGATCAGAAGCGGTCACGGACTCCGGCGGGGTCGCCCATGACCACGCCGTCCGCGGCCCTGAGGATGCGCGGTGCCGAGGGGGCGACTGGCCGGTCGTTCATCGTCTGCTCCTCGATGGAGGGCGGGCGAGCACGGTACTGCCGCAGGACCCCCGCACACGGACGTGCAGGGATCAGAGCCACGCCTCGATCGCGTCCAGCTGCTCGTGGGTGAGCCCGGTGTACAGCTTCGGTGCGACCACCAGCACGTGCGGGTGCGCGGCCAGCCACGCGCCGGTGTCCTCGGCCTGCTGGGCCAGGTCGTCGTCGATCCAGACGATCCGCCGGTCCGGCTCGGCCTCCGCGACCGCCTGCGCGGCGGCCAGCTTCCACCAGCCCGACGCACCGTCGAGCACGCCGAGGAACCCGGTCGCCGCGGCACCCTCCCGGGCGTGCACCCGCAGCCCGGGCGGCAGGCCCATCGGCCCGGCCAGCAGCCGGTCGGCGTCCCCCGCCCACGTGGTCAGCCACCGGATCTCCACCCGCCCGGACTCGTGCAGCTCGCGCAGCCGGGCGGTGATCGTCGGGTCCCACGACAGGACGTACCCGTTGAACGTGCCCCGCGCCCAGCCCTCGGGGAGATCGACGCACGCCGCGTTGAGCACGCCGTCGACGTCGAGCAGCAGGATCGGGACGTCGTTCGTCGAATCCACTGCACACGTCCTCCGGCCGATGACACCAGCGGTGCGAGCATCCAGTACCGACGCGGTGACGGCGCGGTGACGACCCCGTGACACAGGCGGTTGCAGGCTGCCGCGATGGCGACCCAGCCCCGCATCCGCAAGAGCATCGACAGTCTCACGCCGGGCGAGCTCGCCGACTACGAGCACGCCTTCGCCCGGCTCAAGGCCATCTCGGACGCCGATCCCACCAGCATCGACGGGCTGCAGTACTTCGCCGACCTGCACAACACGATGCTCGGCCCGTGCGAGCACGCCAACGACACCTTCCTGCCGTGGCATCGCGCGCACCTCTTCCTCTTCGAGGAGGCGCTGCGGCGCTCGGACCCGCCCCGGACGTCGAACGTCACGCTGCCCTACTGGGACTGGTCGGCCCTGCCGAGCGGTGTGCGGTTCCCCAAGGCGTTCGAGGACGAGAACTCGGTCCTGCACCACGCGCTCCGCAACGACGACCCGGTGTGCCGCCCCGACTCCGCACCGGGGTGTCAGGCGTTGCCGTTCCCGCGGGCGTACCTCGAGGAGCAGGTGCTCGCCAAGCCCGACTGGTCGACCGCCGACCCCGAGCTCAGCTCGACGAGCTTCGGCGGCCACGCGGGCGGGCAGATGGACTGTCAGGGACAGTTCGGCGAGGGCTTCGGAGCCCTCGAGCAACCCGCGCACAACGCGATGCACGACGGGTTCATCGGCGGCACGATGGCCGACCCCGGAACGGCGGCCGAGGACCCGATGTTCTTCTCCTTCCACTGCTACATCGACCTGCTGTGGGCCCAGTGGCAGGAGCGGTTCGAGACCGGCACCGATCTCGACTGCCGGCTGTGCGGCCTGTTCAAGGACCGTGAGCACCTCGAGGAGAACCGCTTCCTCGTCCGGGACACGCTCGACACCGAGAAGCAGTTCGGCTACGTCTACGACTACGCGCCGGGGGAGGCCCCGCCGCCGCTCCCCGACGTCGACGGCGCGCCGTTCCGGGTGCACCCCGCGCTCGACGTCGTACCGAGCGCCCGCCGCGAGCCGGCGCTCGTGCGCACGCTCGCCTTCTCCGTGCCGCAGCCCGGTCTCGAGGAGGCGGTGCTGCGGCTGGGCGACGTCCACGTGACCCTGCCCTTCTCCTACGGCGCCGACGTGTACCTCACCCGCGCCGGGGAGGAGCTGCACACGACGGACCGGGAGTTCCGGCAGCGGCACCTGGCCGACGTCCTGTACTTCTGGCGCTCCCACCACGACCACGGGCACACCACCCACGACGTCACCGTCGATCTCGGCCGCGTCCTGACCGCGCTGGCCGGCGCGCACGCCGGTGAGGAGTGGCAGGTGTCGGTGGCCCTCACGCCCACCGCCGGCGGCCACGAGCACGGCCCGGCGGAGGCGGCGGCAGGGCCGTCCGACGCCGCCCATGCGATCGACTTCGGCGACCTGACCCTGCGCGTCCGCTGAGAGCGCGGGATGACGACGCCGGAGCGGCCGCCGGTCTTCGAGCTGCACATCCGCCCGCTGTTCCGGCTGCTCGACCGCGCGCACATGCTCAGTCAGGTCACACCCGGCATCGACCTGTGGGACCTCGACACGGTGTGGGGCGCACGCGAGGAGGTCCTCACCCGGTTGCGCGGTCAAGGGAGCCAGAACATGCCGGGTCTCCCGGTGGGAGGCCCGTGGCCGGCGGAGTGGATCACGCTCTTCGAGCGGTGGATCGCGACCGGCTCGGCCACCGCCCCGGGGCACCACCTCGTCCTCACGAGGCCGGACCAGGGCTACGAGCTGAGGACGCTCGGCGGGGACCGGCGGCGGTTGTCGGCGATCGTCACCGCGCCGACCGAGGGGTGCCGGGTCTGGTTCGAGCTGGAGTCCGTCGCGACGGGCCAGCGGAGCTACACGCTCTACCTGGAGCCGGCGTTCCCCGATCAGCCGAGTGACCCGACCCCGCTGAGAGCAGCCGAGACCTTCCTCCGGAGCGAGGTGGAGCGAGTGGTCGTCCGGGACGCGGACGGCACCCGGGAACTGGTCGTGCCCTGAGAACCCCCCGCGTTCCTCGCGTTGACCTTGATGTGTCGCAGCTCACGGCCGAACACCTGGGCACGGGTCCGCGCGCGGAC
Source organism: Geodermatophilus sp. CPCC 205506 (assembly GCF_051383635.1). Classification (NCBI taxonomy): domain Bacteria; kingdom Bacillati; phylum Actinomycetota; class Actinomycetes; order Geodermatophilales; family Geodermatophilaceae; genus Geodermatophilus; species Geodermatophilus sp. CPCC 205506. Next base: position 64,407 of record NZ_JALPKP010000011.1, read on the forward strand.
CACACCGCCTCCGCGGAAGGGCCTCGGCATGACCACAGCAGACCTCGTCACCGTCGCGTCCGACAACGCCGTCACCCGGCGCGAACGGCACCGGCAGTCCCGCTACCGCGAGCTCGTCCTCGGGCTCCCGGCGGGCCAGGACGCGCGCCGGCGCACCCTCGGCAACTACCTGGCGCCGGACGAGTGGCGGCGCAACTTCCTCAGCGAGGAGGCCGCCGAGTACGCGTGCAGCCGTGCCGACGAGGTGTCGCGCGAGGGTGGCCGGCTGGAGAAGAACCGGCTGTTCACCAACATGCTCAGCTCGATGCCGCTGTGCTTCAGCGTCTTCGGGCACCTCCGCGCGCACCCCCGGTCCGCGGTCGCCGTCCTCAACGACCTGCTCGGCCTCGACCTGGTCGGGCTGGTCGGGATCGACGTCCGCGGACGGCGGATCGCGGGGATCGAGTGCGAGTGGGCGCCCGACCGCCGCGACCACCTCCGGGACGGGACCGCGTTCGACGCGGTGGTGGCCGGCCGGCTGGCCGACGGGCGCAGCCAGCTGATCGCCGTCGAGACGAAGTACGTCGACGGCTTCAGCCGGGACCCCGCCAGCGAGGCCGCCGACGAGAAGTACGACTGCTGGTGCCGCACGTTCGGCATGGCCGACGGCGCCTTCGCCGAGCTCGGCGGGCACGCCACGCGGCAGCTGCTGCGCAACGTGCTCCTGACCGAGAGCGTGCGCCGGGGCGGACGGGCCGGTGGCGGCCCGGTGTTCGACGAGGCGGTCACCGTCGTCCTGGCCCGGGACGACGACGCGGCGGCGCGCGACGCCGTCGACGCGGTCGCGGGACAGCGCGGCCGGATGCGCACCGCGGTGCGGCACGTCGGCCACGGCGACCTGGCCGACGCCGCCTCCCGGGTGGACGAGCTCGGCACGTGGTCCGCCGAGTTCCGCCGTCGCTACGTCGCGGACTGCTGACCGCCCGGGCCTGACCCAGCGTCACCACGGTCCGCGTCGGCCACGCTCCCGGAGGACATCGGCCTCCGATCGGTGGGGAGAGCAGGCGATAGTCGTTCGCCGGGTGCTCTCCTGGGGCACGGCGGGCTCCTGCCCGCCTCCTCAGCAAGGAGCCCGCCATGACCGACCGCGACCCCGGATCGTCCGTCGGCGAGGGCGGCCGCGCGCTGCAGGGCGCCGGGTGCGACAGCTGCGCCGCCGGCCACGGCGTGCACCCGCGCCGGGTCCAGCTGTGCGACGGCGGTCCGGACGACGACTGGAGCGCGGTCGTCGTCATGGGCGCCGTCGGGGACGTCCTCACCGTGGCCGCCGGCGAAGAGCTGCGGCGCTACCGCAACCACGACGCCGGGCGGCTCACGCAGCTGGTCGACGAGGTCGGCTCCGACGCGCTGCTCAACCGCAGGTTCGGGCTCCTCTTCCTCCGCACCTGGCCGCGCGACGCCGGGGCGGTGTTCTCCCTGCAGTCCGCGGATCAGCCGCCGAGCCCCTGCCAGGAGCCGAACGGCCGCTGACCAGCGCTCCGCCATGCCAGAGGAGGGTCACGAGGACGGCGCGAGGTCGCTGTCCAGGTCGTCGAGGAAGGCGTCGAGGTCCGCCTCGTTCCGTGCCGCCGGCACGGGGGATGGCTTGCCCAGGTCGACGGGTCCGCCACGGGACGACGGCGATCTCCCGAGCTGCTCGTCCCGCCAGCGCCGTACACCGTCGCGGGTGACCGCGAGCTGGGCGCCCAGCACCATTCCCGTGGCCTTCGACTCCGCTTCGAGAGTTCGGGCCGCGCGGGCCTCGGCGGCGGCGAGCGCCGACCGGGCCAGGGTCTCGGCCTCCTCGTACTCGGTCTGCAGGCGTAGCCGGGCACGCTGCTCCGCCTTCTCGTCCTCCAGCTTGACCAGCGTCTCGTAGAGCGTGGGCGGAGCGAGCGAGAGCATCGTCTTGAAGAGGATCGGCAGGCACTCGATCGCGGTCATGAACCAGAACAGCAGGGTGTGCGCCCTGCCCAGTGCCGGGTCGTCCTCCTCGATCCGGCTGAGCGCGGACAGTCGGGCCAGGATCCCGTCACTGTCCCCGACGGCCTCCTGGTGGGCAGCGATCTCGGCATCCATGTCGGCCTGGGTCCCTGCGACCTGGGCCTCCAACGCCTCCAGTTGCGCCCGCTGGTCCGCGCTCCTGGTCCCTTCCTCCTGACCGAGCTGCTCACGCACCTGCGCCTTCATCGCCTCGAGCTGCTGGGTGAGCGCGTCCCTCTCCCCGAGGAGCCGGTCCCTGATCTCGACCTTCTGCGCCGCCGCAGGCCCCACGCCGGCCGCGCCGGAGCCACAGGTGCCCTCCGTCTCGCACACCACGGCCGCCTCAGCCGCGTCGTACTGCGTGGTGACGGCGTCCAGCCGCCGCTGCAGGTCCGCAACGGCCGGGTCCTGCAGGACGTCGTTCTCCGAGACGCCGTCGGCCAGGTCCGCCTGGAGTTCCCCGATCCGCTGCCGCAGCTCCGGCAACTGCTGGTAGCGGCTGTCCGCGGCCAGTTGCTCGGTGAACCGGTCCTCGTCCTCGGCCGCCATCACCTGGATCTCGGTGTCGATCTCGCCGCTGAAGATCGCGAGGGTGAGCGGCGTGGAGACCACCGCGCCGATGAGCACTGCGAGGCCGAACCGTGGCAGGGCCATGGCGATGGTCCACCACCAGCGCTTCAGGCGTGGGGTGGAGACGACGAGCCAGCGGTCGAGGTTGAGGATGATGAGTCCCCAGACGAGGCCCCCGAGGACGGCGATCAGCACGGGCATGTGCAGCGCCAGGTAGAAGGCGTATGACGCCGAGCCCACCGCGATGAGGGCGACCGAGGCGAGCACGATGCCCATCGCGACGTGCTTGGTGCGGTCTCGGGGTGCCTGCTCCAGCACGTCGCGGTTCGCACCGGAGACGGTCAGGAAGACCTCGGCGATCGTGTGCCGGTCGATCCACGTGCGCACGGCCTGCTCAGCCCTTCCCGCTCGTGCGACGCGCTCGCCGCAGGCCGTCGACCACCGACGCCGGCACCCCGACGACCCGCGCCGGGGCGTCCACCCGTGGCCGCAGGCGTTCCTGCGTCGCCCAGAAGTCGTCGAGCCGCTGGGTGATGGGAGTGCTCGCGCCGACCGTCGCGGCGACGTCGGTCCGCAGGGACACCGGTGGCGGCGCCGCCACCGTCGGCAGGTCCAGCTGCGGCACGGTCATGGCCACGACCGTCGCGGTCGCGACCGGTGTCGTCCCGTACCGGTTCCGCCCGACGAGCTGGATCCGCCGGCTGGTGTCGATCTGCACGAGCGCCTCACCGCACGACGGGTGACCGCCGCGGCCGTCGACGACGACGTCCCGGCAGTTCTGGAAGCACCACGTCACGCTGACCTGCGAACCCGGGCGCACGATGGTGTGGCTCACCGACAGCGCCTGCAGGACGGGGGCCTGCTGTGCCGGGCCCTCCACGTCGAGCGGCGCGCCGTGCCGACAGACGACGGGCGAAGGAGCCGGGGGCGGGCCGGATGGTCGATCGGTGCGCTGCCGGGCCTCGGCCTCGCGCCAGTCCCGCAACCAGCGATCGGTCCAGGGGAGTGGCGGAGCGTCCTGCGTCGCCCGGCGGGCTGCTCCACCGCTGCGTCGGGGTGAGCTGCTGGGCACGCGCCACAGGCGTGCCCGGAGCCAGGCGAGCAGCAGCAGCAGCATGAACGACCACAGGAAGGCATCGGCAAGGTCCTTGAGGAAGCCCGCGACCCGATCGGGGTCGAGGTCGCCGCTCCACTCGGTGTTGTTGCTCAGCGCGACGAATGCACCGAGGAGCATCACCACGGCCCAGCCGACGACCAGCGGATCCCGCCGCAGCGGCTCGTGGAACATGTTCCCCCCGACGCGTGGGCCGAGGCCCCGCTCTTGTTCTCGAAACCACAGGCTCCGGAACGCGATCGGCTCGAAGTCCTGACACTTGTTACCAAGATCAACGTGCCGCCGCAGGAGGCGCTCACCCGTAGGGGCCAGACGGCGAAGCCGTGGACTCCGCGGGCGGCTCCCTCATCCGGAGGAGGCGAGCAGCGGACTCCCTGCTCACCGGCAGGTAGCGCCCCCACCCTGTCCCCGTGGCCGGACGCCGTCCCCTCCTGGACCACCGGCTCCGCCGGGGTCTCGCTGCGCTGTGCGCGTCCGGGGTGGTCCTCGGCGGCCTCGCCAGCTGCACGACCCCGATGGTGACCGCGGCGGCGGACAGCCACGTCGCCACCGACGGCAAGACGGCCGCCGCGACCGACGTCCCGGAGGCGACCGGGCCCTCCGCGAAGGCCGAACTCCGGACGATCGACGCGGCGCCGGTGCTGGCCGGCGTCGAGGCCGCAGCGGCGGGCGCCGGCGGAACCGTCTCGGTCGTCGTCCTGGACGCCGACGGGGACCGGCTGCTCGCCAGCGCGGACGCCGGCCGGCCGGTCTCCACCGCGTCGCTGGTGAAACTGCTCGTGGTCACCCGGCTGCTGGCGCTCGACGAGAGCGGTGCCCTGACCCTGCCCGACGAGGACGTCGCCCTGGCCGAGCGGGCGATCGTGGGGTCGGACGACGCCGCGATGAGCCGGCTGTGGGACCGGTACGACGGGCCCGGGCTGGTCACCGACGTCGCCGCGGTACTGGGGCTCACCGCCACCGCGCCGCCGTCGATCCCGGGTCAGTGGGGCCAGGCGACGACGAGCGCCACGGATCTCGCCGCCGTCCTCGCGGCGCGCGGGCAGCTGCTCGACCCCGGGGACGCCGACCGGCTCCTGGGCTGGCTGCGGTCGACCTCGGCGACGGCCGCCGACGGCTTCGACCAGCGGTTCGGCCTGCTCTCGAGCGGCACCGGCGCCACGGGGCCGGTGGCGGCCAAGCAGGGCTGGATGTGCTGCGTCGACGGGCGCCGGCAGCTGCACTCGGCGGGCGAGCTCGCCGACGGGCGGGTGGTCGTCCTCCTCGGCGACTTCCCGAGCTCGACGTCGTGGGCACGCGCGCGCGACTCGCTCGACGCCGCGGCTGCCGCCGTCCTCAGCGGGATCGGCTGACCGCCGCGGTGCCCCGGCCGTCAGCAGACGGCCGGGGCACCGCGAGGCGTCAGGCGACCCGGCGGGCGCCCGAGTAGCTCGGCATCGAGTCGAGGTTCACCACGGCGACCGGCTTGCTGGCGGTCGAGGCGTGCACCATCTGGCCGTTGCCGATGTACATGCCCACGTGCGAGACCGGGCTGTAGAAGAACACCAGGTCACCGGGCCGGAGGTCCGACTTCGCCACCGGGGCGCCGAAGCCCGCCTGCGCCCGCGAGGTGCGCGGGATGGAGATCCCCGCCGCCTTGTAGGCGAAGCTCGTCAGCCCCGAGCAGTCGAAGGAGTTCGGGCCGGTCGCGCCGTACACGTAGCGGTCGCCCACCTGGGCGAGCGCGGTGTCGACCGCGGCCTGGGCGGCGCCGCTCGAAGCGGCGGCCGGAGCAGCGGCGACGGCAGCGCCCCCACCACCGTCCCCACCGGTGTCAGCCGTTGCCGGCAGGGGGGAGAGCGCGATACCGGCACCGGCGATGACGGCGACGGCGATCCCACGGAACGTGCGACGTGCAGAGGTCGTGCGTGCAGTCGTCATGGACGACGTGTTCTCCTGTTCTCCACGACCGCCTACCGGGTTAGCTGACGGGTTCGGACGGGGGAGTCGCCCGGCGCGACGGATCGCGCTTCACCCCAGTGCTGCGGTGGGTCCCCGGTCCGGGCCTCGGTAGACGACCGACGCCCGGTTCGGCGGTGTCCGGCGGGTGCCGCCACGGGTGGGCGACGAGGGAGCCCGCTGGACCGCGCAGAACGCTAAGAACCCCCGCCGGGCGTCGCCATTCGGGGTCGGTGTCGGATCCGGCGGCCGGGGACGCCGCGGCTCGCCGTCCTCACCAGCGGGGACGACGCAGTGTGAGGAGCCGCCCGGCTCCGTCACCGCTGGTCGGCGGTATCCGTACGTTCTCGTCCCCTGCGGGGTGGCACCACCGACTGTCATCGGCGGACGACGCCCTGCCGCCGGAACCCGGGTGGTTGGCCCGGCCGTTGGGCGGGCACGAAGCAGGTCAACCGAACCGAGGAGGAACCCACATGGCCGGCATGATCCGGAAGCTCGTGGCGTCGGGGATCGCGGCGAAGGTCATCCAGGAGGCCCGCAAACCGCAGAACCAGGCCAAGCTCAAGAAGCTCATCCAGGACTTCCAGCAGAAGCAGCAGAAGGGCGGCGGCGGCAAGGGCATGGGCCGCGGCACCGGGCGCTACTGATCTGCTGGCGCAGCGGCCCCCACCCGAGCCCGGGTGGGGGCCGCTGCCGCGTACGGGGCACGCGCCCGCGTGCCGGCCCAGACCGAGTCCGAGGAGTCCCATGACCGTCATCGCCGTCGTCGGTGCCACCGGACAGCAGGGCGGCGCCGTCGCCCGCGCCCTGCTGGACGCCGGTGCCCGCGTGCGCGCCCTCGTCCGCGACCCCGCCAAGGCCCGGGACCTCGCCGACCGGGGCGCCGAGCTCGTCCGCGCCGAGCTGGCCGACCCCGACAGCCTGCGGACGGCGTTCTCCGGCGCGCAGCGGGTGTTCGCCATGACCACCCCGTTCGGCGCCGGCGGGCCCGAGGCGGAGGAGCGCCAGGGGATCGCGCTCGTCGACGCGGCCGCGGACGCCGGCGTGGAGCACGTCGTGCTCAACTCCGTCGGCGGCGCCGAGCGCTCGACCGGCATCCCGCACTTCGAGAGCAAGCGCCGCGTCGAGGAGCACCTGGCCGCGTCGGGGCTGCCGGCGACCGTCGTCCGGCCGGTCTTCTTCATGGAGAACCTGGGCTGGATGGCGGCGGTGCAGGACGGCGAGGTCGTCGTCCGGATGCCGCTGCCGGCGGGCGTGCCGCTGCAGATGATCGCCGTCGCCGACATCGGCACGGTCTCCGCCGACGTCCTCCTCGACCCCGGCCGGGTGCCCGGCGGCAGCATCGAGATCGCCGGTGACGAGCGGACCGGCGAGCAGATCGCCGCCGCCTTCGGCGAGCGGGCCGGCCGGCCCGGCCGCTACGAGGCGGTGCCGCTCGACGGCCTGGACGACGACGCGCGCGCCATGTTCACCTGGCTCGCCCACCCGCCCGCCTACCGCGGCGACATCGAGGCCACCCGCGCGCTGGCGCCCGGCCTGCTGGACCTCCCGGGCTGGCTGGCGACCGGCTGGTCGCCTCGGGAGTGAGCGCGCCGGCCGCCGCGCCGCCGGATAGGCGGCGGCCGGGCACGTGTCCTGCGGGAGCTCGTGCTCTGCCCACGGTGGTGGGCAGAGCACGAGCTTCCCGGGAGACACATGTGCCCCGGGGCGTCAGTCGCCCTTGACGTTGACCACCTGGCGCAGCGTGTGCCGGACCTCGACCAGGTCGGCCGCGTCGGCCATGACACGGTCGATCGGCTTGTACGCGTCCGGGTGCTCGTCGAGGAAGGCGTCCGACCGGCCCCAGGCGATGCCCTTCATCCGCCGATCGAGGTCGGCGCGGGTGAACAGCCGCCGCGCGGCGCCGCGCGAGTGGTTGCGGCCGGCCCCGTGCGGCGCGGACATCAGCGCGTCGGGGTTGCCCCTGCCGACCACCACGTAGGACGCCGTCCCCATCGACCCGGGGATCAGCCCGTCCTGGCCCCGCCGCGCCGAGATGGCCCCCTTGCGGGACAGCCAGACGTCGTGCCCGAGGTGCGTCTCCCGCTCGGTGTAGTTGTGGTGGCAGGAGATCTCCACCTGCCGCGCGACCTCGGTGCCGAGGAAGCGGGACACCTGCTCGGCGACGCGGTCCATCATCTCCGCGCGGTTGAGGAAGGCGAACCGCTGCGCCCAACCCAGCGCCTCGATGTAGGCGTCGAACTCCGGCGTCCCCTCCTCGAGCCAGGCCAGGTCGCGGTCGGGCAGGTGCTCGTCGCGGCAGCGCTGCTGCGCGATCCGGATGTGCTTGGACGCCAGCCGGTTGCCCACCCCGCGCGAGCCCGAGTGCAGGAACAGCCACACCCGGTCGGCCTCGTCCAGCGACACCTCGATGAAGTGGTTGCCCGACCCGAGCGACCCCAGCTGCATCGGCCAGGTGTCGGCGACTCCGTCGGCCTGGCCCACGCCCGGCAGCTCCCGGAGCTCCGCCACCCGGGCGGCCGCGGAGTCGCGCAGCTTCTTGTTGTACCGGCCGGCCGAGAGCGGGACCGCCCGCGAGATCTGCCCGTGCAGCGCGCCGAGGTTGCGCCCGTGGAGGTCGTCGGCCGTGAACTGGGTGCGGACGGCGTCCATCCCGCACCCGATGTCGACCCCCACCGCCGCCGGGATGATCGCGCCCTCGGTGGGGATCACCGAGCCGACCGTCGCGCCCTTGCCCAGGTGCGCGTCGGGCATGAGCGCCATGTGCGGGCGGATGAACGGCATCGAGGCGGTGCGCTCGGCCTGCAGCCGGGTGGTCGGCTCCAGGATCGACGCCCAGTTGAGCAGGCGGTCGCTGATCTTCTCCACCGGGAGGACCTACCCCGCCGCGGGACCCCCGTCCCGTCGGCTGCGGACGCCCTCAGTCATCGCCCTTGCGGTCGCGATCGCGGTCGCGGTCCCGGCGGCGGTTGCCGTTGCCGTTCCCGTCGCCCTGCTCGGCGGTGGGCTGGGCCTCCGTCGTCGGCGCGGCGGTCGGCGGCGGCGGTGGGGGCGGCGCGACGGCGTGGGTGACGGTGATCGTCGTGCCGACCGGCACCTCGCCGGTCGGGGCGAGCGCCGTCACCTGCCCGGCGGGGACGTCGGCGGTCTCGACGGCCTGCAGCACGACCGCCAGGTCCAGGCCGGCCAGCTGGGGTTGCACCTGGCCGACCGGCCGGCCGACGTACTCCGCGGGGTCCAGCCGCACCTGCACGACCGGCGGGGGCGTCGGCGCCGCGGACGTCGTCGGGGCCGGCGTGGTCGACGTCGTCGGCTGACCGGCCGGTGCGGGGTCGGTCCCGCTGTTCCCGAGGACCACCAGCCCCGCTGCCACGGCCGCGACGACGACGAGGGCCACCAGCAGCGGGATGAGCATCCGGCGGCGTGACCGGTCCTCCGGCTCGTCGTCGACGGGGTGGGCGTCGTCCACGGCGGGCCCCGCGGCGGGGACCGCGGCGGGGGACAGCACCTGCGTCACCGGGGCGGGGGGCGCGATCGGCAGCACGAGGGTGTCGGCGCGGTCGGGCTCCCGCCCGGCGGCGGCGTCGTCCACCGCGGCGAGCAGGGCGGCGCCGTCCGGGATCCGCTGGGCCGGGTCCTTGGTGAGGGTCCGCTCGACCAGCCGGCGCACGCCGTCCGGCAGGTCCGGGGGCAGGGGGTCGGGGTCCTCCCGCAGCTGCCGCAGTGCGATGTCCACCGGGTTGGGGCCGTCGAACGCGCGCCGGCCGGCGAGGCACTCGTAGGCCACCATGCCCCAGGAGTAGACGTCGCTGGCCGGGACGGCCTTGTCCCCGCGCACCTGCTCCGGCGCGAGGTACTGGGCGGTCCCGATGACGTGGCCGGTGCGGGTGATCGGCGCGTTGGCCGCCGACCAGGCGATGCCGAAGTCGGTGATCTTGACCGTGCCGTCCGATGCGACGAGCAGGTTGCCCGGCTTGACGTCCCGGTGCACCACCCCGGCCGCGTGCGCGGCGGCCAGCCCGGCCGCGACCTGGCCCAGCAGGGCCAGGGTCCGCTCCGGCGGCAACCGGTGCTCGCGCTGCAGCAGGGTCGAGAGCGGCTCGCCGTCCACGAGCTCCATCACCAGGTAGACCACCCGGTCACCGCCGGCGGGCTCGACCTCGCCGTAGTCGTGCAGGACGGCGATGTTCGGGTGCACGAGCCCCGCGGAGAGCCGGGCCTCGGTGCGGAACCGGGTCAGGAAGACCTGGTTCCCGGTGAACTCGGCGCGCAGCACCTTGACCGCGACCTGCCGGCCCAGGACGAGGTCGCGGGCGCGCCAGACCTGCCCCATGCCCCCGGTGGCGATGGGGGACTGGAGCTCGTAGCGCTCCTCGAGAACGGATCCGGCCGGGTGCATGCGCCGTCAGACGGGGTCGACCAGGCGCAGCGGCGGGTGCGCGTCCAGCCGCTTCTCCAGCGTCACCCGGTGCCGCCCGTCGGACTCGTGGTGGAAGTCCAGCCGGTCGACCAGTGCCTGCATGAGCGTCAGCCCGCCGCCGGTCTCCAGCGGCGAGCCGTCGACGGCCGGCCGCCCGCCGGGGTCGAAGCCCGCGCCGTCGTCGACGACGCTGATCCGGCAGACGGCGTCGTCGAGCCGCACCTGCACCTCGTACTCGGCGGAGTCCCCGGCGTGCTGGACGACGTTCGCGCACGCCTCGGTCAGCGCCAGCACGATCTCGTCGACCACGTGCTGCGGGACGTGCAGGTGCTCGAGCGCCAGCCGGCAGAGCCTGCGGACGAACGGCACGCTGTCCGTGTCGACCGGCAGGCGGACGGTGAAGGCGATGTCCATGCCAGGGTTCCCCTCTCCCGCCCGGCGGCATCTACCCTGCGGTGAGCCAGTGGGACCACGACGAGGAGACCGACCCGTGCTGTTCGACATCGAGCGGACCACGGCCTCCGGTCTACCGTCGCTGAGCGTACGCGGAGAGCTCGACCTGGCCACCGCCCCACAGCTCATGGAGGCCATGGAGTCCCTCCTGTCCCAGCAGCCCCGCGAGATGGTCCTCGACCTCACCGGGACGACGTTCCTCGACTCCTCCGGCGCCCGCTGCCTGGCCTTCCTCGCCCGCCGCGCGGCCGCTGCCGACGTCGCCCTGCAGGTCGTCTGCCCCCGCGAGAACCGGCCGGTGTGGCTGGTCGTCGACCTCCTCGAGCTCCACTCGCTGGTGCCGATCGCCGAGACGGTCCGGGAGCCCGGGGACGAGGTCGGCCCGTAGGGTCGCCCGGGATGACGCCGACGCCGCCCGACGACAGCCGCGGGAGCATCGCGGCGGCCTGCGCCGACGAGCCGATCGCGGTTCCCGGCGCGATCCAGCCGCACGGCGCCCTGCTGGCCGTCACCGAGCCCGCCCTCGCCGTCGTCATCGCCTCGGCGAACGCCGCCGAGGTGCTCGGCGACGACGCGCGCGAGCTCGCGGCGCTGCTCGACCCCGACGACCTCGACCGGCTGCGCGCGGGCCTGGCCGGCGACCTTGCCGAGCTCAACCCGCTCCGGGTCAGCGTCGGCGGCCGGGACCTCGACCTCGTCGTCTCCCGCGCCGACGGGCTGCTGCTCACCGAGTGGGAGCCGGTCGCCGGCGCCGAGCAGGCCGGGGCCGCCTGGCACCGCCGGCTGCCCGCGGTGCTGCAGCGGCTCTCGGCCACCACCTCGCTCGACGAGCTCACGGCGGTGCTCGCCCGCGACGTCCGCGAGCTCACCGGCTTCGACCGCGTGATGGTCTACCGCTTCGACGCCGAGTGGAACGGCGAGGTCATCGCCGAGGACCGCCGCGCCGACCTCGAGCCGTTCCTCGGCCTGCGCTACCCGGCCAGCGACATCCCCGCCCAGGCCCGCGCCCTCTACGCCACCAACTGGCTGCGGCTCATCCCCGACGCGACCTACCGCGCCGTCCCCCTGCAGCCGGCCACGCACCCGGCCACCGGCCGCCCGCTGGACCTCTCCGGCGCGGTGCTGCGCAGCGTCTCGCCGGTGCACCTGGAGTACCTGGCCGCCATGGGCGTCGTCTCCTCCATGTCGGTCTCGCTGATCGACGGCGGCCGGCTGTGGGGCCTCATCGCCTGCCACCACACCAGCGGCCCGCGCCGCCCGTCCTACGCCGACCGGGTGGCCGCGGAGTTCCTCGGCCGCACCGCCTCGCTGCTGCTGCACACCACGGTCGAGACCGCCGAGCGGGGGGACGTCGTCGGCGTGGCCCAGCGGCAGGCCGCGCTGGTCGCCGCCCTCGGCCGCAGCCCGCGGCGGCCGGCCGCGGCGCTCACCGAGGGCCCGGTGACCCTGCTCGACCTGCTGCCCGCCGGGGGCGCCGCGGTCCGCCTCGACGGCCGGCTGCACCTGCTGGGCAGCACGCCGCCGGCCGAGCGGGTGCTCGAGCTGGTCCCCGCGCTGCTGGCCACCGGGCAGCCGGCCACCGACGCGCTGGGCAGGGTGGTCCTGTCCGCCGCCGACGTCGCGGACACCGCCAGCGGGCTGCTGGCTGTCGAGGTGGGTGGCGCGCCGGGCGACTTCCTCGCCTGGTTCCGCCCGGAGACCCTCCGCCAGGTCACCTGGGGCGGCAACCCGCACGAGCCGAAGCTGGTCGAGGGCGCCTCCGGCCCCCGGCTCAGCCCGCGCCGCTCGTTCGCCGCCTGGGTGGAGACGGTGCGCGGGACGGCGCAGCCGTGGCGGGACCACGAGGTCGCCGCGGCGTCGGCGCTGGCGGCGCACCTCACCGAGTCGGCCCTGCACCGGGCGCGGGAGGACGACCGGCTGGCCGCCGTGCTGCAGCGCACCCTGCTGCTCGAGGAGCTGCCGCCCGTGCCCGGCGTCGCGCTCGCCGCGCGTTACCGGCCCAGTGCGGCCGACGTCGTCGGCGGCGACTGGTACGACCTCGTGCCGCTGCCCAGCGGCCGGATCTCGATCGTGCTCGGAGACGTCGCCGGCCACGGCCTCGCCGCCGCGTCGATCACCGCCCAGCTGCGGCACGCCCTGCGTGCGCACCTGCTCCGCGACCGCGGGCCCGCCGCCGCGCTGGGCAGCCTCGGCGAGCTGATCGCCGCGCTGCTGCCGGGCGAGCTGGCGACCGCGGTCGTCGCCGAGCTCGACCCGGCCACCGGCGAGGTCGCGGTGGCCAGCGCCGGGCACCCGCCGGTGCTGCTCGACACCGCGGACGGCGTGCGGCTGCTGCGCGACGGCCGCGGCCCGGCGCTCGGCCTGCAGGAGCACGCCGAGTACGCCGAGGCGCGGGTCCGGCTGACCGGCGCCGACCGGCTGCTGTTCTACAGCGACGGGCTGGTCGAGCGCCGCGACGTCCCGCTGACCGACCGGCTCGACGCCCTGCGCGCCGCGGCCGGCTCGGCCGGAGCCGGCCCCGACGCGCTGCTGGACGCGGTGCTCGCCGCGCTGGACCCGCCCGACACCGACGACGTCACGCTGGTCGGCCTCGGCCGGACCTGATCAGGCCGGCGTCCGGTCCAGCACGTACGAGCCGGGCGCCGCCTCGAGCACCGGGTGGTTGTCGCTGCCCAGGCTCTCGGGCGCGGGCACCTCGTCGCCGGAGCGCGCGATCGTCCAGTCCGCCCAGTGCCCCCACCAGCTGCCGGTGTGCTTCTCCGCGGCCGCCCGCCAGTCCTCGGGGTCGGCGCCGGGCTCGCCGCCGGTCCAGTAGCTCATCTTCGGGTTGCCCGGCGGGTTGACCAGGCTCTGGATGTGGCCGCTGGAGCTGAGCACGAACTCGCTCGGTCCGGACATGAGCCGCGCGGTGCGGTAGCAGCCGGTCCAGGGCGTGATGTGGTCGTTGACCGCGCCGGTGACATATGTGGGCACGGTGATCCGGCCGAGGTCGACCGGCGTGCCGAGGACGGTCTCGCCGCCGGGGCGCACCAGCGTGTGCTCCTGGAAGACTCGCAGGAACTGCTCGTGCAGCGCGGCCGGCAGGTTGGTGCCGTCGGCGTTCCACTCGAGGATGTCGAAGGCGGGCGGGGCCTCGCCCATCAGCCACTGGTTGACCAGGTAGCCGAAGACCAGGTCGTCCGGGCGCATCCAGGTGAAGACGCTGCCCATCGTCTTGGCCGGGATGACGCCGCGGGCCCGCGAGATCCGCTTGGCCAGGCTGACCATCCGCTTGCCGGAGAAGGCGTTGATCGGCGCGGGGCCGCTGAAGTCGAGCAGGGTGACGCCGAACGCGGCGCTGTGCACGCTGGTGTCCTCGACGGCGGCCAGGTGGTTGAGCAGTGTGGTCAGCACGATCCCGCCGGCGCAGAAGCCCACCGTGTTGACGTCGGGAGCGCCGGTGATCTGCCGGGCGACGGCGGTGGCACGCCGGATCCGCTCGGCGTACGTGTCGAGGTCCCAGTGCGCGTGCTCGCGGCCCGGGTTGCGCCAGCTGATCAGGAACACCTGCAGGCCCTGGGCGACGGCGTGCTCGACGAAGCTGCGGCCGGGCCGCAGGTCGAGCATGTAGAAGCGGTTGATCATCGGGGGGACGACGACCAGCGGGCGCTCCCGCACCTTGTCGGTGGTCGGCTCGTACTGGATGAGCTCGATGACCTCGTCGCGGTAGACGACGGCGCCCTTGGTGACGCCGAGGTCGCGGCCGACGGCGAACGCCGAGCGGTCGGTCTGGGCCGGTAGACCGCCGTTGTGCACGAGGTCGTTCAGCAGCGCCTTCGTCCCCCGGACGACGCTCGCGCCCCCGGTCTCGACGACCTTCTTCAGCGCCGCCGGGTTGCCGAGCAGGGTGTTCGTCGGCGCCGCCGCGCTCACCAGGGCGTTGGCGGCGAAGCGGGCCCGCTCCACGGTGCGCGGGTCGCTGCCGGAGGCCTCGTACCGCTCGACCAGCCGGTCGACCGATGCCGCCCACGCGAGATAGCCCTGCCCGAGCCGCTTGTAGGCCGGGTTGCTCTCCCACGCCGGGTCGGCGAACCGCCGGTCCCTCGGCGCGGGCGCGATGCGGTCGGTGCCGCGGGTGATGTCGACGAGGTCCTTGCCGAGGTGGAGGGCTTCGGCCGCGACCGCGCGCGGCGAGGCGAGCACCCGGGCCAGCCCTCCGGCGGCCACGACCGGGGTCACCTCCGGGAGGTCCTCTCCGCCGTCGACGACGGGCTCGGCCTCGGGAACGGTTCCGGCTGCGGACACGGGCTCTCCCTCGCTGTGGGCACGGTCGCGCTCACGCTAACGACGTGGTCCGGTCGGGAACCGGGCCCAAAGTCCCACGGGTCGAGGGACCGACCACATCGGGGGAGGTGGGGGGCGCCCCGGCCCGGCCGGGCCGGCTGCGGCTCAGCCGGGGCGGCGGGGGGCGCGCCGGCGGCGGGTCAGCTCGCCGTCGCCGGTCGTGGCCCGGCTGCGGGCGAAGGACTCGGCCAGCTCCCTCGGCCAGCCGTCGTCGACCAGCAGCAGGCCCAGCTGGCGACCCAGGATCGTGTCGACGTCCGCGGCCGGCAGCTCGGAGCCGAACACCACCTCGCGCAGCGCCCAGCCGCGCCCGGCGACCGGGCCGGTGGCCACCGCGGCGGCCAGCTTCTCGACGGCGGCGACGTCCATCCGCAGCGCCGCCCACCGCAGGACCGCGGGCAGCCCCGAGACGGGGAGGACGTCGGCCAGCCGGGACAGCCAGCTCACGTCGGCGACGAGCAGGTGCCCGAGCAGCGTCCGGTGCTCGTCGTCCGAGCGGTCGGCGGCCTGCCGCCACTGCGCCTCCAGCGCGTCGCCGACCACCCGGCGCCGGCTGGCCAGCAGCGCCAGCTCCCAGGGGTCGGCGGCCAGGCGCAGCAGCGGGAGGGCCATGCCCAGGCTCAGGGTCTGCTCGACCAGCAGCCCCGGCGCGCGGTCCAGCGTGGCCACCCGGCGGCCGCGGGCCACCTCCTCGGCGAAGGCGGCGGACAGGTCGCCCTGGGTCAGCCCGGCCAGCTGGACGGCGGCCTCGGCCGGGCCCTCGGCGCCGTCGAACACCTCGTCGAGCAGCGCGGTCAGCGCCTGCCCGCGGACCCGCTCGGACACCTCGGGGTGCCGGCCGGCGGCCGCCCGCAGCGCGGACCCCACCCGCGGGTCGGTGCCGGCGAGCGCGATCGTCGCGGCGGCGTTGCCCGCGCGGGCCAGCCAGCCCGGTGCGGCCTCCGACTCCAGCACGCATGCCAGCTGGTCGGCGGTGAGCGCGGCGGCGTCGCGCTCGGCCCAGGCGTCGGCGAACAGCCAGGCGTCGAGCCGGTGCAGGTCGCCGACGTCGTCCGGGGGCAGCTCGCCCTTGCTCGCCTCCTCCAGCAGGGTGCGGGCGCGCTCGGTGTCGGCGGCGCCCGCGGCCGGGCCGGCGGCGGTGGCGGCCAGCTCGACCGTGACCGCCGCCGCGTCGCCGTCGTCGGCCTGCGGGCCGCTGTGCAGCGACACCGGCGCGACCAGTGCTCGCGGCAGGACGTCGAACAGCAGGTCGGCCACCTCGCGGCCGGACGGGGTCCGCCGCGGCAGCCGGCAGCTGCCGGAGCCGGCGGCGAGTCGGGCCAGCAGCTGCGCCAGGCACGGGGTGAGGGGGTCGACCTCGTCGGCGGGGAGCGCGGGCAGCGTCCGGCCGGCGGCGGGCACCTTGAGCGGCGGCAGCTCGTCGGTCGGGACGGCGTCCTCGGCCAGGCCGTCGAGGAACCGGCCGGTGCGGCGCAGCGCCAGCAGCTCCCGGACGCCGAGCCGCCCGGCGCCGTCCCACAGCAGGTGCACGAGGTAGTTGCCGGGCCGGCCGAAACCGTCGGCGCTGGCGTCCACCGTGCGGTAGAGCACCCGGCCGCCGTCGCGGTGCACGATCCCGAAGGCCTCGCCGTCGTCGGGCCGGAAGCCGACCAGCGCGCCGAGGGCCTTGCGGGTGCGGCCGACCTCGGCCGGCCAGTCCGCGGACATCGCGAAGACGCCGAAGCCCGGGCCCTCCAGGGTCCGCGGCGCGGACGTGTAGACCGCCTGCGGGCAGGCCCGGCCGCTCATCCCGACCACTCGCGGCGCAGGCCGGAGCCGGTCTCCTCCGGGTCGAGCCCCTCGGCGGAGAGGAAGCCGTGTCGGGCGAGCAGGACGAGCAGCGGGTCCAGGCAGCCGACCGGGGTGATCTCCGGGTAGCCGCCGTCGCGGGCGTCGGCGCCGGTGGCCGAGACCGCGTGCACCGTCGGCCGCGGCAGCCGGCCGAGCACGGCGGTGAGCAGGTTGGAGCCGCCCTTGAGCTCGAGGAAGTCGACCAGCCGGGAGCTGTTGCTCCGCACGTCCTCGAACCAGTGCGACAGCGGTGCGGCGGTGAGGTCGGTGTCGCGCAGCGCCTCGGTCGGGAAGTCGGTCACCCCGCGCAGCTTGTCGGCCTTGCTCAGGACGACCGCGGTGGACACGCCCTCGAGGTGGCTGTCGGGGTGCAGGTTGCGGGCGGTCCGCAGCAGGTTGGCCAGGTTGACCACCATCTGCGTGTGCCGGGCCAGCCCCATCGACTCCTCGCCGGGGTCGGCCAGGTGCCGCAGCCGCGGGAAGACGCCGGGGGAGAGGATCACCAGGATCGACGAGGCGGCGTAGAGGAACTTCCCGTACTGGCCCATGTCCTCGCTGCGGTAGAGCTGCTCGCCGGAGGCGTCGAAGAAGACCAGGTTGAGCGAGCGCTCGGTGCCGTTGCGGCCGGGTCCGCGCAGCACGAGGGTGAACGGCTCGGGCGAGCTGCCCTCACCGAGCAGCGGCAGGGTGAGCGGCAGCTGCCGGCGCTGCACCATCAAGCGGTAACGGTAGTCGTCGAAGCGGGCCGCGCTGTCCTCGTCCATCTCCACCGAGATGCCGAGCGGAGCCAGCGCGCCCTCGTGCAGCAGGTCGATGAGCACGGTCAGGTAGGTGCTCTTCGACGCGCCGGTCAGGCCGACCAGCCCGACGACGACGGTCGGCCGGTCGAGGTAGTCCGGCGGCAGCCGGTGGCCCCTCGGGCAGGTCGGGGCGACGTTGGCGGCGGCCGCGCCGGCGGCGTCCCTCGGCGTGGGCGCCGGGGCGGACTCGGTCCGCAGCGGATCGAGGAAGCGCTGCCACCGGGTGCGGCGCTCGACCGGCGGGCGGGTGGGCGCGCCCCGGGCGTCGCGCCACACGGGGGTGGACAGGGGCTCCAGGCAACGGGGGCAGACGCGGCGCCTCATGCGCGGCTCAGCGGACGAAGAGGACGAAGAAGACGAGCGCGGTCACGCAGAACACAACGAGCAGCACGCGCTGGCGCTCCCGGAACCGCTGACGCCGCGCGTCGAGCCGCTGCTGGGCCAGGGCCCGCTCGTACATCCCGGACAACGGACGCCTCCTCAGACCAGCACGTGGTAGACGATGGCCAGCAGCAGACCGGCGACGACCCCGAGCAGCACCGCGACCGCGACCGCCGCCGCGTACCCGGCGCGGGTGTCGGCGACCGCGCGCTCCAGCCGGGCCAGCTCGTAGCGCGCCGCCTCGACCAGCGCCCCCACCGACTGCAGGTCGCGCATCGTCGTCCGCGGGTCGGGGATCTGCGACGTCCCGCCCAGCCACCGCGTCCGCTGCTCGACCTGCCGGGCCAGCTGGGCGACGGACGGGCGCTTCTCGGGCGCGAACCTCAGCGCGTGGGTGACGCTGTCGAGCAGGTGCGGCGGCACGTGGGAGAGGTTGAGCCGGCCGGCGCGCAGGGCCAGGAAGTACTCGGAGTCGGGCATCGTGTCGTCGGGGTCGACCGGGTGGACGGCGCCCGCGGCGTAGGCGATGACCATGCCCCAGCTGTAGACGTCGCTGGCCTGGGTGAGCACCGCGCCCTGCAGCTGCTCGGGGCTGGCGAACAGCTTGGTGCCGAGCGCCGCGATGCCGGTGGTCGAGGTGCCCGACGGCGGCTCGGGGCCGACGTAGCGGCTGATGCCGAAGTCGACCAGCCAGACGTCGGTGCCCGAGATGATGATGTTGCCCGGTTTGACGTCGCGGTGGACGACGCCCGCGGCGTGCACGTCCCGCAGCGCGCGGAGCAGGCCGATCGCGATCCGCCGCAGCTCCTCGTCGGTGAGCCCGCCCGCGCGGTGCGCCAGGAACTCGTCCAGCGGTGTGCCCGGGACGTACTCCTGCACGTAGTACGGGGCGTCGGCCTCGAGGTCCTGGTCGACGATGCGCGCGACCCGGCTGCTCTTCACCCGCGCGGCGTTCTCGACCTCGCGGGCCAGCCGCTTGCGCGCGAGCTCGGGGGCGCCGTCCGGCAGCCGCTTGATGACCACGAGCGCGCCGTTCGCCTCGGCCGACCCGACGAACACGTCCGCGCCCTGCCCACCCCGCGGCAGCCGGCAGCGCAGTACGTAGGGGCCGATGCGGTCGGGGTCCCCGGGCTCGAGCAGGTCGATCTGCCGCGTGCCGGCCAGGTCGGCGACGGCCACGGCCGGGTCGGTCGCCTCGTCCACGCTGTGCGGTCCTCCCGGTTCGGCGGCGGGGTGGAGGCCGACGGTAGATGCCGAACCTGGGAACCACCACGGCCCCCGGCGCCCCCTGCCGGACTTTCCGCGCCGGAAGTCCGGGACCTCCCGCGGACTTTCCGCGCCGAAAGTCCGGGACCTGCCGCGGACTTTCCGCGCCGAAAGTCCGCGGCTGGTCCCGTCGGTTTCCGCGGAGGACGAAGGCGGCATCCGTCTGCATGCAGGATGCATGTTCCACTGCTAGAGTGCAGGCGTGCCCGTCTCCATGACGATCCGCGACGTGCCGGACGAGACGCGCGACGTCCTCGCGGCCCGCGCCGCCCGGGCCGGTCAGTCGCTGCAGGAGTACGTGCGCGCGGAGCTCAACGCCCTGGCGGCGCGCCCCAGCCCCGATGAGCTCTGGGAGCGCGTCCGGAACCGGGTGCGCGCGACCGGGACCCGCGTCCCGGCCGAGGTCATCCTCGACCTGAGGGACGCCGACCGGAGGTGACGGTCGTCGTCGACGCCTCGGCGGTGGTCGCGGCGCTGGTCGACGACGGGCCCGACGGCGAGTGGGCGGCCGAGGTGCTGTCGCGCCGTCCCCTGGCCGCTCCGGCGCACCTGTTCGTCGAGGCCTCCAACGTCCTCCGGCGCAGCGTGCTCGCCGGTCACCTGAGCCGCGACGTCGCCACCCTGGCCCACCACGACCTGGCGCAGCTGCGGGTCACGACGTTCGACTTCGAGCCGCTGGCCGCCCGAATCTGGGCGCTGTACTCGACCGTGACCGCGTACGACGCGGCCTACGTCGCGCTCGCCGAGGAGCTGGACGCGCCGCTGGTCACCCTCGACCGGCGGCTCGCCCGCGCGACCGGCCCCACCTGCCGCTTCCTCCTGCCCGACTGACCAAGGGACTTTCGGCGCGAAAAGTCCGTCCCCTCCGTCGATTTCCGCGGAAACCGACGGAGGGGCCCGAGGTCAGGGGGCGGTGAGGTGGCCGGACTCCTGGCGGGTGAGGCGGCCGGCGTCGAGCACCCAGGTCAGCGCCGCCTCGAGCAGCGGGGTGAGGGACGGCGTCCGGCGGCGGTAGCCGAACACCTCCGCCGTCCGCAGGAAGAGCTCGTCCTCGGTCATCCCGGCGCCGGCGCGGCACAGGGCCACCATCGCGTTGCCGACCTCCTGCGGGGCGACGTGCTCCAGCGGCCGGTCGGCGCTGGCCGCCTGGCGCCGGAACGTGTTCCAGCCGTCGCGGTCGACCGTCTCGGGCCAGACGAACTCGCCGTCGAGCGTGGCCGCCGGCAACAGCGCGAGGAGCGCGTCGCGGCGGCCCTCGGTGACGCGGGTGAGGCCGAACGCGCTCGCGGTCAGCCGGGTCAGCCGGTCGCGGTGCACCGGCCCCTCCGCCTTGACCCCGGCGGTGAGCACCCGCTTGACCGTGCGGGCGGCCCGCGGGTCGTCGAGGCTGTCCAGCGCCTTGCGGTCGCCGCCGCTCTTCGGCGCCCAGGGCAGGAAGCGCGCCTCGCCGTCCAGTTCCGGGGCGGCGGGGGCCTTCTTCACCGCCCGCCGGGCGGGCTTCGGCGCGGCCTCGGCCACGACCGGCTCGACCACCCCCGGCTCGACCACCGGCGCCTCCACCACCACGGGGGCGACGGCGCGCAGCGGAGCAACCGCCTTGAGCTCCGGCACCACCCCCGGCTCGCCCGCCGCCTCGACGGCGACGGACTCGGCGGGCGCGGCCTCGACGGCGACGGCCTCGACGGCGGTGGACGAGACCGGCTGCGGAAGGGCCGAAGTGGCCACAATGGCCCCGTCGGGGGCGGGCTCGGGGGCAGAAATGGCCATTTCTGCCCTTCGGGGGGCGCCGGACGCCGCATCGACGGCGGCGACCAGGGTGTCGAGAACCGCGGACCGGTCCCGCAGCCAGGTCGGCAGCCACACCCGCTCGACGGCGGGCCAGCGGAGCATCCCGGACAGGACGTCGACGGGCAGCCCGTCGCGGTCGCCGACCGTCCGCCGCCGCGCCCACGCGGGGCCGTCGAGCAGCACGGCCATCACCGGGGTGTCGGGGGCGTCGGCGCGGGCGACCGAGAGGTCCACCCGGAACTCCGAGAGGCCGACGTCGGTGCGCACGACCAGCCCGCGGTCGCGCAGCGCCGCGGCGATCTCGTCGCGGTGGCGGTCGGGGACGGCGGCCGGGCGGGCGTCGCGCGGCAGCGCGTCGGTGCCCAGCGCGGCCAGGTCGAGGTAGGCCCGCAGGTGCTTGATGCCCACCGACGACGTCTGCTCGGCGCGCAACTGCGACGGGTCGAACGACGAGAAGACGACGACCTGCCGCCGGGCGCGGGTCACCGCGACGTTGAGCCGCCGCTCGCCGCCGACCCGGTTCAGCGGCCCGAAGTTCAGCGGCAGGACGCCCTTGTCGTTGACGCTGAAGCCGGTCGAGAAGAGGACGACGTCGCGCTCGTCGCCCTGCACGTTCTCCAGGTTCTTGACGAACATCCCCTCGCCGTCGGTGCGGTCCAGCGCCTCGACCAGCCGGTCGTCGCCGGCGTCGCGCAGCAGGCCCTCGATGTAGGCCCGCTGCTGGGCGTTGAACGTGATCACGCCGATCGAGGGCAGGACGTCCGGGGAGGCGTCGAACCGGCGACGGATCTCCGCCACCACGGCCTTGGCCTCCATCGGGTTGGTGCGCAGCAGCCGGCCCGCGCCCGAGCGGTGGAAGGTGCCGTTGACCCGCACCAGCGCGATGCCGCGACCGTCGACGTCCGCCGAGGGCCGGCCGTGGGTCGGCGCCGGGAAGGAGGAGAGCCGGTTCTCGTAGTAGTTGGCGTTGCTGAACGCGATCAGCGACTCGTCCTGGCTGCGGTAGTGCCACGACAGCCATTGCCGCGGCACGCGCGCCTGCACGCACTCGGAGAGGATCGACTCCTCGTCCTCCACCGCGGTGCCGAGCAACTCGATCGCGTCGTCCTCGGCCGACCCGGACGACGGCTCGGCGAAGGACGTCGGCGGCATCTGCCGGCTGTCGCCCACGACCACGGCCGCCTTCGCCCGGCCCAGCGCGCCGACCGCGTCGGCCACCCGGATCTGCGAGGCCTCGTCGAAGACGACCAGGTCGAACAGGCCCGCCTCGGCCGGGAAGAACCGCGCCACCGAGTCGGGGCTGACCAGCACGCAGGGCATGACGGCGGTGATCAGCTCGCCGTACTGGGCCAGCAGCCCGCGCACGCCCAGGCCGCGGCGGGACTTCGCCAGCTCCCGCTGCAGCGCGCCCACCTGACCGTCGCCGCCGGCCGCGTCGAACGGCCGGGCCGACAGCACCGAGCCGGGCAGCGCCGTCCGCAGGTGCTCGCGCACCGCGCGGGAGGCCCCGGTGAACCGGCCGATGGCCTTCTGGTGCGCCTCGGCGTCGAAGCCGTCCAGCCCGGAGGCGCCGCGGCGCTCGCCCACCGAGGTCAGCGCGAGGCCGTGCTCGAACGCGCGGACGGCGTCCTCGGCGGGCAGGTCGCCGCTGACCAGCAGCGCCCGCGCCTCGTGCAGTCCGGCGGCGCGCAGCGGCTCCAGGGTGTCGATGAAGTCGGCCCATCGGCGCAGCGACATCAGCCCGGTGTGCTCCACCCCGCGCTCGGGGCGGGTCATCTGCCAGCGCAGCACCAGGCCGTCGTCCCCGGCCCACTCGGCCAGCCGGGCCGCGTCGCTGCTGCACACGCGCAGCAGGGCGGTCACCGCGTCGCGCAGCCGGGCGACGGCCACGCCGGCCGCGGCGTCGGGGCCCGGGCCCTGGACGACGAAGCGCCGCAGCGCGACGGCGAAGTCGCTGGCGCTGTCGACGGCGGCGCCGGCCCGGCGCAGCCAGGCCACCTGCCCGTCGAGCAGGGTCGGCTCGACCAGCGGGTTCCAGGTGCGCGGCACGTCCAGGCCGGGGATGACCGAGGCGCGCCCCACGAGGGTGCCGGCCGCGGACTGCACGCGCCACAGCTGCGCGGTGAGCTCGGCGACGTCCCGGAGCTTGACCTTGACCCCCGGCCGCAGTACCGGCCGGAGCTGGTCGCGGACGGCGCGCAGCCCGCTGCGCCGGGCGAACCAGCGGGCGGCCTGGGCGGTCTGGGCGGCGACGTAGAGGTCGGCCAGCGGCAGCTCCAGCGCGGCGGGGGTGGCCAGCTCCAGGCCGGGGTGGACGGCGGCGGCGAACGCGGCCACCTCGCCGAGCACGGTCGTCGTCGCGTAGGTCCAGCGCTCGGTCGGCACCTCGTCGAGGACGTCGAGCGACGCCGCCGGGCCCGACAGCAGGTGGGCGAGGGAGTCGAGATCCCCGGGCGTGCGCACCTCGCGCAGCGCCCGGGCCAGGTGCGGCTCGGGCGGCAGCGCCCGGATCGCCTCGTCCACCGCGGCCGCGGTCTGCTGCGCGGCGAGCAGGTCGACCCGCGCGGTGTCGACGAAGGCCCACGCGTGCTGCCGCGAGGGCCGGACCAGGTCGGCGAGGTCGGGCAGCAGCGCCACCGCCCGGCGCACCGCGGTCATCGTCTCCTCGGAGGCGGCGGCCACGAACGCCGCGGGCAGCGGCAGCGAGGGGACGCCGTCGCGCACCGCCAGCACCGCCGTCCGGGCCGAGTAGAACGACAGCCCGGCGGCGTTCTGCGCGTGCAGCCGGTCGGCGTAGCGGGCCAGGGTGCGGCGCGCCGCGCGGAGGTCCGCGCTGTCGGCGGCCAGGCCCTGCTCGTCGACGGCGACCGCGTGCTCCAGCGCGGACTTGATCTGGGCGCGCACGACCGCGGTCTTGCTGCCCTTGTCGTGCAGGTCGAGCGCGAACGGGCCCATGCCGACCGCGTCCAGCCGGCGCGCGACGACGTCCAGCGCGGCCCGCTTCTCGGCGACGAACAGGACCCGCTTGCCGTCGGCGACCGCGCGGGTGAGCAGGTTGGTGATGGTCTGCGACTTGCCGGTGCCGGGCGGGCCCTCGAGCACGAAGGTGCGCCCGGCGGCGGCCTCGGCCACCGCGCGCAGCTGCGAGGCGTCGGCCGGCACCGGGCACCGGGTGGCCAGCTCGTCGAGGTCGACCCGGCCGGCGGTGTCCGGCGTCGGGTCGGTGAACGGCGCGGTCGGCTCGTGCACGAGGTGGTGCACCAGCGGGTTGGCCGCGAAGTCGACCCAGTGCTCGTCGAGGTCCTTCCAGAGCCGGTACTTGGCGAACTGGAGGACGGCGAGGTCGGCGGTCGGCTCGACGCGGTGGGGGAGGTCGGCGTCGGCGAGCGCCTGGCGCATGGCCTGCAGGGCGCGGTCGAGGTCGATGCCGGCGCCGTCCTCGGCCGGCTCGGTGAGCCCCGGGACGGACAGGCCGTGCACCTGCCGCAGCTTCTCCAGCAGGCAGTAGTTCGGCGTGCTGGCGCCGGTGTCGTCGAGCGTGAGCCGGTAGACGCCGTTGCGGCTGGTCGGGGTGAGCGCGACCGGGACCAGCACGAGCGGGGAGCGCAGCGGCCGGCCGTCGAGCTCCCACACCAGGCTGCCCAGCGCCAGGTAGAGGTTGTTGGCGCCGGTCTCCTCGCGGACCGTCTTGGCCTTGTAGGCGAGGTTGCGCAGCCGCGGGAGGTAGCCGCCCTCGGTGACGTCGGCGTGCACCGACCGGCGCTCCAGCAGCACCTCGGCGAGCTGCTCGGCGGGCAGCTCGGCGGCGGAGCGCAGCCCGCGCTCGCGGTGGACGGCGGCGATCCGGTCGCTGGGCAGCAGCGAGATCGCCGTCCCGCCGTGCAGCAGGTTCTCCAGCGTCGCTAGCTGCGCGGCCGGGACGGTGAGCGGCAGACCGCCGCGCTCGGTGTAGTTGATCAGCCGGTTGCGGAGGCTCAGGTCGAGCAGGCTGTTCTTCCACTGCTGGACGCGGGGCGGGATGTCGGTGCGGCCCGGGACCGGCGGCGCGGGCACCCGCTCGACCGGCCGGGCGGCGACGCTGTGCACCGCGGGGTGGTACTCGAACAGCTGCACCGCGCCGTCCAGGCCGCGGGTGCGGGCCGGCAGCGGGATGATCCCGTCCCGCCGGGCGCGGTGGACGTCGGTGACGCCGAGGACGCGGTCGAGGTCGCCGGTGAGCCACGGGCTGTAGGCGGCCCGGTGCAGATCGGCCTCGCCGGCGCGTGCGCGGCTGGTGAGCAGCGTCGTCTCGACCAGCCGGATGAGCCCCAGGTCGACGAGGTTGACCAGCGGCGCGACGTCGGTCGTGGCGGCGCTCTCCGCGCCGCGCTCCTCGCGCCAGTAGCCGAGGCAGGCGTGGCCCTCGGCCAGCCACAGCAGCGGCCGGATGCCGGCCTGCTCGAGCGCCGCGGCGAGGACGACGACGGTGTCCAGGCAGGTGCCGACCCGCCCGTCGAGGACGTCGCCGGGGGTGCGCACCTTCTGGCCGACGTCGGCCCAGCTGGCCGGGGGCTCGCTGTAGCGGATGGCGCGGCGCTGCATCGCCTCGGTGAGCGCGGCGACGATCTCATCGACCCGCTCGGGCCCGGACTGGTAGCCCTGCACCGACGCGCTGCCGGTGCGCTCCTCCAGCAGCCGGCTGGCCTCGCCGATCAGCGCGGTGACCGCCGGGTGGTTGGGCATGACGTGCGCGGCGAGCATCTCCATCGCCAGCGGGACCGGTGCGGCCAGCCACTGGTTGGCGGCCAGCACCTGGACCGGGACGGCGGTGCCGCCGACGTCCTCGCCGTCCACCAGCAGGTCGATCTCGATGGACCCGGGCCGCTGCTCCTCGATCTGCAGCATCGCGGCGGGGTCCATCACCAGGTCGACGTCGTTGAGCACCGTCGTCTGGCCGGCGTCGAGGTCCACGAGCAGTTCGACCGGGCTGCCGATCGGGCCCTCCGCGTCCTGGACGCCGAGCCGCACCGTCGCCCCGCGGACGGCGCCGCCGTGGTTGGTGAACGCCAGCCGGCTGACCACCGGGACCCGGTTGTGCGCCAGTGCGTAGCTGAGGACGGGGGTCGAGGTCGCCTGGATCGCCACGGCCGGCCGGGTGCTGGTGTCGGTGGCCCGGAGGTCCGTGGTGCTCATGGCGTCCTGTCTACCGGTCCGGACGGACCGGTCCGGTCAGGCGGACGAAGCGTCTGGGGCGGGTGTGACAGGAGCGGCCGGTCTGACCACGGATCACATCCGCGCCACTTCCGGACGGTCACGACGGGCATCGCCCGTGCCGATGAGGCGACAGCGATACGGGCCGGTTCCGTCCGTGTCGTCCGGTCGGCGCCGCGCCCTCCGTCCCCGTTCGTCCTCGGAGGTCCCCGTGTCCCAGCCCCCCACCTGGCAGCAGCCGACGGCGCCCCTGCCGTCGGCGCCCCAGCCGAAGCCGTTCCTCAAGCGTCCGTGGGTGTGGGGTGTGGCCGCCGCGCTCGTCGTGGGCATCGGGATCGGCAACGCCGGCGCCGGAGCCGGGGAGGCGGAGCCGGCCGAGGCCGCGGCCGCCACGTCGTCGTCGAGCACCGCAGCCGAGTCGACGTCCGCCGCGCCCGCGCCGACCACCACGGTCCCGCCGGCGGCCGTGGTGCCGCCGACGACGCCGCCGCCCGCTCCGACGACCCCGGCCGAGGTGGTCGTGGACTTCGCGATGCCGGACCTGGTCGGCGTCGACCTGCAGACCGCGCAGAACACCGTCCAGACCAACGGGGTCTTCCTCAGCCGCTCGCACGACCTGCTCGGCTCGCGCAACCAGGTGCTCGACTCGAACTGGGTCGTCTGCACGCAGAACATCGCGCCGGGTCAGCGGGTCACCGGTGAGGCCGAGGGGCTGATCGACTTCGGCGTCGTGAAGCGCGAGGAGACCTGCCCCTGACCTCGGCGCCCCGGGGTCAGAGCGTCTTCGGGTAGTACTCGCCCTCGCCGAGGGCGGAGACGTCGGACCCGAAGTCGGAGTCGAACGGCCAGGAGTCCTCCTCGCCCTCCGCCGGACCCTGGGCGAAGCGGCCGAACTCGCCGCCGACCCGCTCGTTGCCCACCAGGGACCACGCCTGCCGCTTGTAGGTCCAGTTGTCCGGCTGGAGGCGGTGGCACTCGCGGAAGTGGGCGACGGCGAGGTCGCGGCGTCCGTCCCGCCACAGGTGGTTCGCCAGCTCGAAGTGGGCGGCGGCCTCCGACGCCGTGGTGGGCCGCGGCTGCGAGCGGGCGACGACCTCCGCCGGGCTCAGCGCGTACTCGCTGGCGGCTCCCTTGGCGACCCAGTCGCGGACGGCGTCCGCGTAGGTGTGCCGGTCCTGCCCGCCGGTCAGCGCCCGTTGCTGGCCGACGGCGCCCTCCGGCCGCGGCGGCGCGGTCCGCGCCCGGGTGGTGCCGGCGAGCGACTGGAGGACGCCGGCCGGGGTGTCGCGGTCTCCCGTCGGCCAGCCGGGCTCGGGCGGGCGCACGATGACGCCGTCCTCGTCGATCCAGACGACGTTGGGGATGTTGACGACGCCGAACAGTGCGTCCATCCGGTGCGTGGGGTCGAGCAGGCACGGGTGCTCCGGCCGCGCCGCCTCGACGTAGGGCCGGGACACCTCAGGGCCGGACAGCTCGAGCGACACGGTCACGACCTCGAGGCCGCGTGGGTGCAGCTCCGCCCGCAGTGCCTGCCACCCGGGCAGGTCGAAGGCGCAGCCCTAGTAGGGCGCCCAGGCGACGAGCAGCACCTTCGACCCGCGCAGCGACGACAGCCGGAACGGCCTGCCGTCGAGGTCGTCGAGCTCCAGCTCCGGTGCCTCGGCGGTGATCAGGGCCCGGTCGCCGAGCGTCTCCGGCCCCAGGGCCCAGAGGCCGGCCGCCTCGTCGCGGACCAGCGCCATCCGCAGCCGCTCGGCCGTGGCGACGAGGTCGAAGCCGGCGGGCCGCCCCAGCGGCACGCAGACCTCGCCCTTGCAGGCGCCCTCCGGCTTGATCTGCCACCCCGTGCCGGCGGTGAACTGCTCCGCGGTGATGTCGAGCGAGTCGAGGATCACGTGCGCACCGTAGGCCGCTCCGGGCGGGTGTGCGTCGTGCGCTGACGCCGGGATCCACCAGCCCGGAACCCGGCGTCAGCGCACTCCCTGCGGCCCCGTGAGAGGTTGCTGCGCATGAGTGGTGCGCAGCGGCGGGACTCGGGACTGGTCGTCGAGGACCGCGGGCACGTCCGCGTGCTCACCCTCGACCGGCCCGAGCGGCGCAACGCCCTGTCGAGCGCGATCCAGGCCGACCTGGTCGAGGAGCTGCTGCGCTGCGCCGAGAGCGGGGATGTCCGCGCGATCGTGCTCACCGGCAACGGCCCCGCGTTCTGCGCCGGGTTCGACCTCAAGGAGATCCGTGAGGGCGACCGCCGAGGCGAGCACTTCCGCCCGCCGATGAACCGGCCCACCCGGTCGCTGTTCGAGGTCGTGACCGAGACGCCGGTCCCGATCGTCGCGGCCGTCAACGGCGCCGCGGTCGCCGGCGGGTTCGAGCTCGCGCTCGCCTGCGACCTGCGCGTCGCGGCCCCCGGGGTCCCGATGGGGCTGCCCGAGGCGAAGATCGGCATGGGCGCCAACTTCGGCTCCGTCGTCCTCCCCAAGCGCATCCCCATGGGCATCGCGCTCGAGCTGCTCTACACCGGCGAGTACGTGACCAGCGAGGTCGCCGAGCGGTGGGGCCTGGTCAACCACCTCGTCCCGGCGGACGAGGTGCTGCCGACGGCGCTGGAGTTGGCGGAGCGGATCGCCGCGAACGCCCCCATCTCGGTCCGCCGGATGAAGGAGACCGCGGTGAAGGCGCTCGAGCTGCCGCTGTGGCAGGCGCTGCGACTCGACGTCGGCCCCAACCCCTACCTCAGCGAGGACCGCAAGGAGGGCATCGCCGCCCGGCTCGAGAAGCGCCCACCGCGGTGGACCGGGCGCTAGGTTCGCGACGACGCCGCATCCACCGCCGAGGACGAGGAGGACGCGCCGTGTCCGATCCGCAGCGGAAGCAGCCGCCCCCACCGCCACCGGGCTACGCGCCGCGCTACGACCCCGGCCAGCAGCCCGGGTACGCCCCGCCGCCTCCGGGCTACGGGCAGCCGCCGTACGCACCCGACGCGATCGGCCAGGCCTCGTACCGCGCCGCCCCGACCGGGTACCAGCCGATGCCGAGCTCTCCGGCCGGCTACGCGAGCCCGGCCGGGCCGACCGGCCGGATGCGCCCGACCGGCATGACGATCCTGCTGTTCTTCGTCACCTTCGGGATCTGGGGTCTCATCTACTACTTCCAGGTGCAGGAGGAGATGCGGCGGCACAGCGGGCAGGGCCTCGGCGGCGTGCTCGCGCTCGTCATCGCGATCGTCTTCGGGATCGTCTCGCCGTTCCTGCTCAGCCACGAGGTCGGGCAGCTGTCGGAGCGGCGCGGGCAGCGGCCGCCGGTCACCGCGCTGACCGCGCTGTGGTTCTTCCCGGGGATCTTCATCCTCGTCGGGCCGTTCATCTGGTTCATCCGGACCAACAACGCCCTCAACGAGTACTGGCGCAGCCTCGGCGTGCGGGAGACCACGCTGGTGTGAGCCCGGCGGTCGCGCGATCCGGCCCGGCCACCACGCATCTCCGCGGACGCTCGTGCTCTGCCCACAGGAGTGGGCAGAGCACGAGCTGCCGCAGGGACATCCGGTCCCGGGGGCTCCGGTGGAGCGACACCGGCGGGGGTGGTGGGGCGAGAGGAGTGGCCGGGACCCGCGAGGCGGTTCGTCGCCGCATCGATGCGGTCCGGTCGCGCGTCCAGCCCGAACGCGAGACGGGACGTCGGTGAGGCTCCGCGGGCCAGGCCCTCCGACGACTCCACGGGAGCGACCATGACCCACCCCGGCCCGGGAACCGACCCCGCCGCCCCGCAGCCCGGCTCCGCTCCGTGGGGCCCGCCGCCCGCAGCCCAGCCGCAGCCGGGTGCCTGGACAACGCCGCAGCCGGGTGCCTGGAACCCGCCCCAGCAGGGCGGCTGGAACCCGCCGCAGCCCGGCGCGCCGGCCCCCGCGACCTCGAAGGCCAAGAAGTGGCTGCGGGTGGGCGTGCCGGTGGCCGTCGCCGGCGTCCTCGGCTTGGGCGGCCTCGGCAGCGTCCTCGGCCTCGGTGACCCCGAGGTGGGCGACTGCGTGCAGATGCAGGGGGACACCAGCTTCGACGTCGTCGACTGCGCGGCCGCCGAGGCCGAGTACCGCATCGTCGGCATCGAGGCCGAGGAGCAGGACTACGCCACCTTCATGGCCGACCCCGACACCTGCGCCGACTTCCTCTCCACCGAGGTCGCCCTGTGGATCGGCGGCCTGGAGACCGAGCCGGGCACGATCTACTGCGCCGAGCCCCGCTGAGCCGACCCGGCCGGTAGCGAGCGGTCCCTCCCCGGCACCGGGGACGGACCGCTCCGGGGTCAGCCCGAGAAGCGCTGCTCCAGCTCCTGCACCTCGGGCAGGCCGATGAGGTCGGTGAACGCGCCGAACGACGGCAGCCCGTCCAGCGAGGGGACGCCGTCGGCCTTGAGCGAGGCCAGCAGTGAGCGGATCCCCGCGGTCGCGGCCAGCAGCGTGCCGATCGGGTAGATCACCAGCGAGAACCCCAGCTCGGTCATCCGCTCCAGCGACAGCGGGGGAGTGCGCCCGCCCTCGGCCCAGTTGAACACCAGCGGGGCGACGCCGGCGAGCTCCGTCGCCACCCGCTCGATGTCGGCCTCCGACGTCGGCGCCTCGACGAAGAGCAGGTCGGCGCCGGCCTCGGCGTAGGCCCGCGCGCGGGACAGCGCCTCGTCCAGCCCGTGGGTCGCCACCGCGTCGGTGCGGGCGATGAGCACGAGGTCCGGGTCGCGCCGCGCGGCCGCGGCGGCCCGCACCTTGCCGACCATCTCCTCGGCCTCGATCAGCACCTTGCCGCTCATGTGCCCGCACTTCTTGGGCATCACCTGGTCCTCGAGTTGGATGCCCGCGATCCCGGCCTGCTCGTACAGCTGCACCGTGCGGACGACGTTGATGGCGTTGCCGTAGCCGGTGTCGGCGTCGGCGATCACCGGGACGTCGACCGCGGCGGCGATCCGGCGGGCGTTGTCCACCATCTCCGACCCGGTCAGCAGCCCGACGTCGGGCCGGCCGATCAGCGACGCCGTCGTCCCGAAGCCGGTCATGTAGACGACGTCGAAGCCGGCCTGCTCCACGAGCCGGGCCGAGAGCGCGTCGTACGCACCGGGGGCGATCAGCGGCTGGGGCGTCGCCAGCAGCTCGCGCAGCCGGGACCGCGGTGCCCGCCCGTTGCCCAACAGGTTCCCCACGCCGGCCTCCTCATGACGGAACGCGATCGGTTGTATGCAGTCGTCGTGATTTCCTGCCGAGCGTTGCCCCTGGCGACGCTCCACCCCTGGGTTTGCACACAATCTCTGGGGAGGTGTGACGGCTGACACGCTCGCTGACCTCCGCCGAACGGGCCCTCACCACCCTGCGCGACATGATCATGGGTGGCGAGCTGCGCCCCGGTGCCCGCCTGGGCGAGGTGGAGCTCGCCGACCGCCTCGGGGTCAGCCGGACGCCGGTGCGCGAGGCCTTGTCCCGGCTGGCCGCCGAGGGGCTGGTCGAGGTGGTGCCCAACCGCGGCGCCCGGGTCGCGCGGTGGACCGTCGCCGAGCTCGAGGGCGTCTTCGACCTGCGCTCCAGCCTCGAACCGCAGCTCACCGCATACGCCGTCCCGAACGCCGGCCCGGCCGACGTCGAGGAGCTGGACGCGCTGGCCACCCGCATGCACGAGGTGGGCAGCCCCGGTCCGCACCAGGACCTGCACGCGCTGGTCCCGCTCAACCGCGCGTTCCACGACCGGCTGGTCGCCCTCGCCGCGCACCCCACGCTGGCCACCGCGCTGGCCGCCGCCATCCACCCGCCGATCGTGCGGCGCAACTTCCTCACCTACGACGAGGCGTCGCTGCGCCGCAGCCTGGGCCACCACAGCGAGATCGTCGCCGCCGTCCGCGCGGGCGACCCCGAGTGGGCCCGCGCCGTCATGACCTCGCACATCGCCAACGCCCGGGCCGTCATGGTCCGGGCGGCACGACTGCAAGCGGCCGGAGAAGAGGAGACCCCATGAGTTACCGGCTCGGCGTCGACGTCGGGGGCACGTTCACCGACGTCCTCCTCGTCGACGAGGACAGCGGCGCCACCTGGCGGGCCAAGACCGCCTCGACCCCCGCCGACCAGGCCGTCGGCGTGCTCCACGGCATCGAACGGGTGTGCGCCGACGCCGGCATCGAGATGCGCGAGGTCGCGCAGGTGCTGCACGGCACCACGGTGGCGACCAACGCGATCCTCGAGGGCAAGGGCGCCACCGTCGGGTTGGTGACCACCCGGGGCTTCCGCCAGGTGCTGCAGATCGCCCGCAGCTTCGTCCCCGGCGGGCTGGCCGGCTGGATCATCTGGCCCAAGCCCGAGCCCCTGGCCGACCTGGAGAACACCGTCGAGGTCGACGAGCGGATCGCCAGCGACGGGTCGGTGGTCCGCCCGCTGGACGAGGACGACGTGCGCCGGCAGCTGGAGCAGCTGCGGGGGCAGAACATCCAGGCGCTGGCGGTCAGCCTGATCAACTCCTTCGCCGACCCCGCGCACGAGAAGCGGATCGGCGAGCTCGCGGGCGAGGTGCTGCCCGGCGTCCCGGTGTCGCTGTCCAGCGACGTCCTGCCCGAGATGCGCGAGTACGAGCGGACGCTCACCACCGTCGCCAACGGCTACGTCCAGCCGCAGGTCGCGCGGTACGTCGAGCACCTGTCCGACGGGCTGGCCTCCGGCGGGGTGGCCGGGGAGCTGTCGATCCTGCGCAGCGACGGCGGCCTGCAGTCGGCGCGCGCCGCGGTCGACGCACCGGTGACGATGCTGCTGTCCGGGCCGGCCGGCGGCGTCACCGGCGCGGTGTGGGTGGCCGAGCAGTGCGGGCACCGCGACCTCATCACCTTCGACATGGGCGGCACCTCGACCGACGTCGCCCTCGTCCGCGACCTGACCCCGCGGATCGGCCGGGAGACCAAGGTCGGCGACCTGGCGGTGCGGGCCTCGAGCGTCGACGTCCGGACCGTGGGCGCCGGCGGCGGCTCGATCGCGCACGTCCCGCAGCTGACCCGGCGCGCTGCGGGTCGGGCCGCAGTCGGCCGGCGCCGATCCCGGCCCGGCGGCCTACGGCAAGGGCGGCGTCGAGCCGACGGTCACCGACGCCAACGTCGTCCTCGGCTACCTGCCCTCGTCCCTGGCCGGCGGCGAGATCAGCCTGGACGCCGAGGCCTCCCGCGCCGCGGTGAGCAAGGTGGCCGAGGCCATCGGGCTGGAGTCCCCGGAGGTCGCGGCCGCCGGGATCGTCGACATCGTCAACGAGAACATGCTCGGCGGGCTGCGGCTGGTCTCGGTGCAGCAGGGCTTCGACCCGCGGGACTTCGCCCTCGTCGCCTTCGGAGGGGCCGGCCCGCTGCACGCCAACGCGCTCGGCCGGCTCACCGGCGCGTGGCCGGTGATCATCCCGCCCGGGCCGGGGCTGCTCTGCGCGCTGGGTGACGCCACCACCAGCCGGCGGGACGAGTCCGCCCGCACGGTGCTGCGCCGCTTCGGCCAGCTGACCGGTGCCGAGCTGGCGCAGATCCTGCGCGAGCTCGCCGACGAGGCCGGCGAGCGGCTGGCCGCCCAGGGCCTGGCCCGGGAGGACCAGACGGTCGGCTTCCAGGTCGACGTCCGCTACCACGGGCAGGGCTTCGAGATCCCGGTCGAGGTGGACCCCGCCTGGCTGGACGACGGCGGGGCGGGGAGGGGCGGCGCGGGCGCGCTGGCCGAGCTGGGGCGCGCCTTCGACGCCGAGCACGACCGGCTGTTCTCCTTCCTGCTCGACGTCGACCACGAGCTGGTCAACGCCCGCGCGACGGTGACCGGCCCGAAGCCCGACGTCGCCCCGGTGCACCTCGAGGCCGGCGACGGCGACCCGGCCGGCGCGCTGGTGACCGAGCACCCGGTCCACGTCGGCGGTGAGCGGGTGACCGCCGGCGTCTACGACCGCGGCCGGCTGCGCGCCGGGGACGTCGTCCCCGGGCCGGCGATCGTCACCGAGATGGACTCCACGACCCTCGTCCTGCCCGGGCACCGCGCGACCGTGCACCCGTCGGGCAGCCTGCTGATCACCCCCTCGGAGGGCTGAGCGACATGGCCACCATCGTCGAGACCGCGACCGGCACGGTCGAGAAGACCGGCGTCGACCCGGTGACCCTCGACCTCATCGAGAACGGGCTGCGCAACGCCCGCTACGAGATGGACGAGGTGCTCTTCCGCACCGCGCTGTCCCCGGGCATCCGCGAGCAGCACGCGAGTTCCCGCTGATCGGCGACCCCGAGGGGAAGATGGTCGTCGGCCAGTTCGGCCTGTCCATCCCCGACTTCCTCGAGGGCTTCGCCGGCACCATCGAGGAGGGCGACGTCCTGCTGACGTCGGACCCGTACGCCTGCGGGGCCGCGATCAGCCACGCCAACGACTGGCTGCTGGTCATGCCGATCTTCCACGAGGGCCGGGTCGTGGGCTGGGCGTCGATGTTCGGGCACATGTCCGACGTCGGCGGGAAGACGCCGTCGTCCATGCCCACCGACGCGCGCACCATCTACGAGGAGGGCGTGGTCATCCCGCCCTTCAAGCTCTACCGCGCGGGGCAGCTCAACGACGACGCGCTGCGGATCATCCTCAACCAGGTCCGCATGCCCGACTGGAACCGCGCCGACCTCAACGGCCTGGTCGCGGCCTGCCGCACCGCCTCGCGCCGGGTGGTCGAGATGTGCCAGCGGTTCGGGACGGCGACCTACCTCTCGGCTCTCGACGCGCTGCTGAAGCGCAACTACGACGCCATGAAGGTGCTGCTGCAGATGGTGTTCGAGGAGGGCCGCACCCTCTCCTTCACCGACTACATCTGCGACGACGGCGTGGGCAACGGCCCGTACGAGCTGAAGCTGTCGCTGACCCGCACCGGGGAGAAGGTGCACCTGGACTTCACCGGCTCCTCGCCGCAGGCGACCGGGCCGATCAACTACTACATCAACGAGAACCTGACCCGGATGTTCTTCGGGATCTACATGATCACCGTCGCCGACCCGCAGATCCTGTGGAACGA
Organism: Geodermatophilus sp. CPCC 205506; assembly: GCF_051383635.1. Classification (NCBI taxonomy): domain Bacteria; kingdom Bacillati; phylum Actinomycetota; class Actinomycetes; order Geodermatophilales; family Geodermatophilaceae; genus Geodermatophilus; species Geodermatophilus sp. CPCC 205506. Next base: position 99,504 of record NZ_JALPKP010000011.1, read on the forward strand.
CGGCTTCTACCCGCTGGTCGACGTCACGATCCCGGACGGCTCGTACTGGAAGCCGAAGCACCCGGCCGCGCTCAACGGCCGCAACCACGGCATCGGGCGGGTGTTCGACCTGTTCGGCGGGCTGCTCGGGCAGACCAACCCGGCGCTGCTCAACGCCGCCGGGTTCTCCTCCTCGCCGCACTTCATGTACTCCGGGCACTACTCCGGCGGCGAGCGGAAGGGCGAGTGGTTCCAGCTCTACTCGATCGGCTTCGGCGGCATCCCCGGTCGCCCGCTCGGCGACGGGCCCGACGGCCACTCGCTGTGGCCGTCGTTCGTCAACATCCCCTGCGAGTTCCTCGAGTCGTACTACCCGCTGCGGATCGAGACGTGGGAGACCGTGGCCGACACCGGGGGCGCCGGTCTGCACCGCGGCGGCAACGGGGTCGACGTCGCCTACGTCTTCGAGGAGCCGGGCGAGATCGCGATCCACGACGACCGCTGGCTCACCTATCCGTGGGGGGTCAACGGCGGGCGGCCCGGCGCCCGCGGCCGCAAGTGGATCGACCGGGCCGGCGGCACCCGCGAGATGTTGCCGTCCAAGTGTCACGGGGTGCCGGTGGCACCGGGCGACGTCCTGCACTTCGTGACGTGGGGCGGTGGCGGCTGGGGCGACCCGCTCGAGCGCGACGCCGAGCTGGTGGCGACCGAGGTGCGCCGCGGCCTGGTCACCCAGGAGGGCGCCCGCGGCTACGGCGTCGTCGTGTGCGACGGCGGAGAGGTGGACGCCGAGGCGACGGAGACACTGCGCGACCAGCTGCGCGCCGACCGGCCGGCCGAGCTGCCGGTGTTCGACATGGGCCCGCCGATCGACGAGCTGCTCGCGCGGTGCGAGGAGGAGACCGGGCTGCCCGCACCCGAGCGCCCCGTCTGGGCGGCCGGGTGAGCGAGCCCGAACCGGCGCCCGGCCCGCACGGGTCGGCGTTCTCCGGCCGGGTCGGCTGGGGACGCCGCCCGGCGGTGCTGGTCATCGACCTGTGCCGGGCCTACACCGAGCCCGGCGGGCCGTTCGCCCTGCCCGATCCCGCGCCGGCCGTCGAGGCGGCGTCCGCCCTGGTGACGGCGGCCCGGGCCGGTGGCCACCCGGTGCTGTGGACGGCGGTCCGCTACGCCCGCGGGCTGGCCGACGGCGGGTTGTTCGTGCGCAAGGTGCCGGCGCTGGCCGCGTTCGCCGAGGACGCGCCGGGGGAGTGGGGCCGGCTCACGCTGGAGCCGGCGGCGGGCGAGCCGGTGGTGGTCAAGCAGTACGCGTCGGCCTTCTTCGGCACCGCGCTCGCCCCCACGCTGATCGGGCTGGGCGTCGACACGCTGGTGGTCGCCGGGGTGTCGACGTCGGGCTGCGTGCGGGCCACCGCGATGGACGCGCTCAACAGCGGCTTCCGCCCGCAGGTGGTCCGCCAGGCGTGCGCCGACCGGACGCCGGCGCTGCACGACAGCAACCTCGCCGACCTCGACGCGAAGTACGCCGACGTCGTCGACCTCACCCAGGCCCTGGCCCACCTGCGGTCGAGCGCGTAGTCCGCGGGGCCGCGCCGTCGCCGTCTCCCGGGGCGGGGCGCTGTCCCTGGTTCTCTGACTGCCCTGATGGGCCACCGGACGGGCGACTGCCAGGGGCCGGTGCCGCCGCGCGGCGCTCCGGATCCCGGGAGTGGGCGGCCAGGTGACCGGTGATGCTGTCGGCGTCCAGTGACTCCCGCATGAGCCGCAGCGCGTCCTTCCACTCCGCCCGGTCCATGCCGACGTGGATGCCGGTGTCGGCGATCGCCTGCAGGACCGCGCGGGCGTCGGCACCGCGCGACCCGCCCGCGGCCTGCGCCTCGCCCTCCCGGCGCGCTTCCACCCGGAGCGCGTGCAACCAGCGGTCGACCGACTCGACCTCCTCGGGGTGGGCTCGGCAGGTCACCCGGAGCGTGAGCATCAGGTCGGCGTCGGCCACCAGCGAGGGCCCGTCGTCGTCACGTGCACCCGTGAGGGCGTCCCAGAGCGGGTAGGTGCGGTAGAGCAGCGTCAGGAGGGGGAGCGGGTACCCGAAGAAGGTCCGGGGCCGCTCGGTGGCGAGCAGCGAGACGAGCGCCCAGCGTTCGATGCGCGTCCGGAGCCCGCTCCTGCGCTCCTCGGACACCCCGGTCCCCGGGAACGCCCGGATGGCGTCCACCTGCTCGGCGAACCTCCTGGCGAGGCCGCGGTCGCACGCTCGCCAGTCCGCGTGGTGCTGCTCCCACGTCGACACCGTCGGCCGCGGCCCGGCCAGACCCCGGGCACGAGCCACACTGCGGGACCTCTGCAGCGCCCGCTCGAGCGGCTCGGTGCGGCAGTCGGTGAGGTAGCGGCGCAGGGCCTCGTACCGGGTCCGGAAGTCCCCGGAGAGCTCGAGCCCACCGAGGGTGCGCAGCCGGTGCCACAGGAACAGGCCGGCCACCACGGCGACGCCCACACCGGCCCACACGAAGACCGTCGGCCCTGCGCCCTCCCACCTACCGGCGATCGCCCCCCACACCTCGACGAACACCGGGGCGACCGCGAGGCCGAGCGCCACGGCCAGCGCCCAGAGCGAGATGTTGTCCGTGACACGGACACGGCGTTCGTCGAAGGCCAGCGTGACGCTGTGCAGGATGCCCTCGTAGGCCTCTCGCGCCCGCTGCGCGCGGCCGCAGGTGTCGTCGACGACCCCCTTGGTCGTGGCGACGTACCCGCTCTGGGAGACCGAGCTGCGGAGGGGTTGCCGGTCCGGGACGGGAACCTCGGTGAACTCGCGGTCGAAGTCGTCGACGAGCGCGGCGACGGTGTCCTCGAACGTGGCGGTCAGGCGCGCGGCCTCGGTGCGCACCTCCTCGAGGTCGGCCACCCCCTGGAGGAGGACCTGGTGGATGAGGTCGACCTGCCGGTGGATCTTGGTCAGCTGGCTCCCGCGCGCGGTCGGGAACTCCATGGACAGCTGGTCCCACAGCCGGTTGCCGGTGTCGGCGACGTACTGGTACGAGTCCGCGAGCGCTCCCCGGGTGTTCGCGTCCGTGCTCACGTCGTAGAGGTCGGCGGCCGCGCGCCCCTCGATGTCACTCATGCCGTAGATGAACCGGCGGACGGCCTCCTCCTGCTCGGCACCTGCCTCGGGCCGCTGGGGGACGACGACGTAGCGCGGTACGCCGGGATCGGGGACGTACCGGCGCAGGACGTACAGCTGCGATCCGCTCGGCCACTGCTCGATGACGCCGGCCGCCGTCGTGCTGGCCGAGGGCGAGGCCTGCAGCAGCGCCCGGCTGGCGTTCTCCACCGCGCCCTGGTCCGCTCTCCGGCGCACACCCACCATGTCGTCGCCCCGCACGACCCAGAACCGCGGTGGCGGGTAGGGCAGGTTGCTCCCGGCGAAGACGCTCATCCGCAACGGGGTGAAGGCGTCCTGCAGTTGCTTCTCGAAGGTGTCCCGCGCCGCCCGCATGGCCTCGCGGACGTCGGACGTCGAGGTCCAGCGGGTGTCCGCCCTCTCCGCGGGGGCGTGCCGGAGGCTGGCGGGCGGTGCCGTCCAGAGGGACAGCGTGGCAACGAGCCAGAACCGGCGCAGCCGGCTCCGGAACCGCAGGTCCAGGCACGCGTGCGGCAGGAGGTCGCGATCTGCGCCGGTCAGCCGCCGGACCTGCTCGCCGGAGACGTACAGGCGGCAGGCGTACAGGTTCAGCAGGGCGCCGAGCAGGGCCGCGTCCCCCTCGTCCGGGAGGTCGCACAACCGGCCGCAGGCCTGCAGTCCGCGGACCGCGCGGTCGAGTGCGAGCCCGCCGTCGGTGCCGGTGAGCCACGGGCCGCGGGTCGTCTCGTCGTCGTCGACCGGCTCGAGGTGGTCGGGGAAACGACGCCGGAAGTCGGCCACCTGCCGGTGCGCCTTCTCGGCGACCGGGCCGCGCGCGTCGGCGAGCTCCTTCTCGGCCTGCCGGAGTGCGGGCTGCGGGAGCAGCCAGCCGTCGAGGCTCGGTCCTCTGGCATCGTCGTCGGGCGGGGTCTCGTCCGGGCGCTCGGGTGCTCCGAGGAGGTGGCGCAGGAAGCGCTCGTGACGCTTCCAGGGCTGCTGGGCCTCCTGCTCGGTCACGAGCGGACCCCACAACACGGACATGACGTCGGCCAGCACGAGGAGCTCGGCCTCGGTGCCGGGCACCAGGCCGCGTGCGCCGTCCATGCCACTGGTGCTCATCGAAGTCACCTCCGCAGCTGCCGTGCCCGCCCACGGTCCTCGGCGCCGCGGGACACGTACACCCCCCGTCGAACGTCCGGTTCCGGAACTCCACCGGAGTCCGGAGCGTCGTGACCGCAGCCGCACCGTGACGGACTGTCCGCGTGGGCAGAGGATCAGGCGGTGGCGAAGACGAGTGCCGGAGTGCTGCTGCACCGGCGGGGCGCGGGCGGGGTCGAGGTGCTCATCGGGCACATGGGCGGCCCGTTCTGGGCGAAGAAGGACGACCGGGCCTGGTCGATCCCCAAGGGCGAGTACGGCGACGGCGAGGAGCCGCTCGCCGTCGCGCGGCGGGAGTTCGAGGAGGAGCTCGGGTCGCCCGTGCCGGCGGCGGAACTCGTGCCGCTGGGTGAGGTGCGCCAGTCGGGCGGCAAGCGGCTCACGGTGTGGGCTGCGGAGGGCGACCTGGACGCGGCCGCGTGCACGAGCAACACCTTCGAGCTGGAGTGGCCGCCGCGGTCGGGGCGGGTGCAGGTGTTCCCGGAGATCGACCGGGCCGCGTGGTTCGGCGTCGACGAGGCGCGGGCGAAGCTGGTGGCCGGCCAGGTGGCCTTCCTCGACCGGCTGCTCGAGCGACTGGGGCCCGGCTAGGTCGCGATCGGTGGCAGGTGCAGGTCGACGCCGAACAGCACGAGCGGCCACAGGACGACCGCCACGATGAGGGACAGCACCTCCGAGACGCCGGCGACGCTGTTGTAGCCGTTGGTCAGCGCGACCACGACGCCGACCGCGAGGTAGATGAGGCCCAGCAGGGAGATGCGCACGTCGTCGGCCCTTCTCTCGGGGAGAGCGAGTGTGCGCCCCGCGGCTGGACGGTGGCTGCTCGCCGGCTGGCAGTTCGGCCACATAACGGTCCGTTGACGTGTCGTCACACCCACCCCGCGGAGGGCCGGGCGGGGCGTTCCTCCTGGCAGGGTCCACCTCCGGCGAAGTCGCACGGACTTCCGACGAACGAGGAGGCACCCCATGACGTGCACGCACTGCGGGGCGGCCGAGCAGCGCGGCCGGTTCTGTGTCGGCTGCGGCACGGCCGTCCCGCCGTCCACGCGGCCCACGCCCCGCCGGCGCTACGCGCTGAACGACGAGCTGACCCAGCCGGTGCTCCGGCTCGAGCGCCCGTCGAAGCCCGCCGTCCCCACCCGCTGACCGCGGCGCCGCCGGGCCCCCAGCGCCGCGGGCCCGGTGGCGACGTGACGCGTCTCACTGCTAGCAAACCGCTTGCTCTAGTTAGCGGACGGTTGGAGCGGGCACAGTGCAGTCATGACCGAAACGCTTCTCAAGGCAGACACCGCCAAGATCGTCAACCAGCTCCGCGCCCTCGTCCTCCTCAGCCAGACCGAGGAGCAGGTGGCCCGGACCCGGGTCGGGCAGGCCCGCACCGACGCCGTCCGCCGCGAGCTCAGCGAGAACGCCGACAACGCCGCTGCGCGCACCAAGGCCATCACCGAGCAGCTGCGCGACCTCGGCGGCGTCCCGGACGTCGTCACGCCCGCCCTCGGTCGGCTGGCCGCCGTCCTGAAGGCCGCCTTCGAGCAGGGCGCGCCGCTCGAGGAGGCCCTGCTGCAGGACCTGTCCCTCGAGCACCAGCTGCTCGACCGCGCCACCCACGTCAAGGTGCTCGCCGAGAAGGCCGAGCTGCCGCGGGTCAAGGCGCTGGCCGAGCGGCTGATCACGGCGCACTCGGCCACCGTCGAGTGGCTGACCGTCGTCCTCGCCGAGGAGGCCCTCGGTGGCCCCACCGCCCTGGTGCCCACGCCGTTCCAGCGGGTCGCCGGCGGTGCCGTCCGCGTGGCCAACGCCCCGGTCCGCTTCGCCGCCAACGCCGTCAACGAGGTGCTCGACACCGCGCAGCAGCGTCGCGAGGAGGCCGGCCAGAAGCTCGGCGAGGTCGCCGGCAAGGCCAGCTCCCTCACCGACGCCGTCCGCGAGACCCTCACCGCCGGCCGGGGTGCGGCCCTGCGCCGGGCCGAGCGCATCGCCCGCCGCGAGGGAAACACCGACGCCGCGGACGCCGCCAAGGCCACCCGCGAGGAGCTCGGTGACATCGCGGCCGACGAGCTGCCGATCAAGAACTTCGACCAGCTCACCACGCAGGACGCGATCAAGGCCGTCAAGCGGCTGACCTCGGCGCACGACGTCAACGTCATGATCCGCTACGAGGAGACCCACAAGAACCGGTCCAACGTCGTGAGCGCGACCCAGACCCGGCTGGCCGAGCTGGCCAAGGAGGCCGTGGGCGTCGACAGCTGACCCCGCGCCGCCGACGGCCCGCACCCCAGCCGGGGTGCGGGCCGTCGGCGTCTCCTCAGCGCCGCACGCGGTGCCGCAGCCATACCAGGTCGCCGTCGAGCTGCCGGCACTCCTCCAGGGTCAGGCTCTCCGCCGGCGGCGGCCGGCCCCCGTACCAGCGCCGGGACCCTGCGGCGGGCCCCGCGAGCAGCGGGTGCACGAGCAGGCTGACCTCGTCGACAAGGCCGGCGGCCAGCAGCGCGCCGGTCAGCGCGCCGCCGCTGTCGACGCGGACGGTGGCCAGTCCCCGTCCGCCGAGCTCGGCGAGCAGGGCGGTCAGGTCGACCGAGTCGCGGCCGACCCGGAGCTCGCGGACCGAGCGGACGGCGCGCGGTGGGGTCCGGTCGCAGCCGACGGCCAGCACGTCGGACCAGTGCCCGGCGGCCCGCAGCGCCGCCCACCCGCGGACCCGGGCCCGGCCGTCCACCACGGCGAGCAGTGGCCCGCCGGGGGCCGGGCCGGGCTGCGGGGCCGACGCCAGCGCGGGTTCCTGGGCGAGGACGGTGTCCGCGCCGGTCAGCGTCCCGTCCTCGCGCCAGGTGCCGGCCAGGGCGTAGTAGGTCCCGACGTCCGGGGTGAACCCCGTCGTCGCCCCGTCGAGCGAGACGGCGACGTGGACCACGACGAGTGGGCGCACGGTCACCTCGGGGTGATGAGGGTCGCAGGGGGTTTGACCTGCGGACGCAGGCGGGGATGGGATGCACCATGAGCATCACACCCGCTGCCCTCGAGCAGGAGTTCTCCCTGACGACGGCCGTCACCCGCCTGGACTTCCTCAGCCGGCGCGACAGCGGGGCCACCACCCTCAACACCGTCGCCGAGCTCGACGTGGACGACTGGAGCTCCTTCAAGGACGCCGCCACGACCCTGGACGTCGCCGAGTCCCTCGAGCTCCTGGCGCTCGGCGAGGTGGTCGCCCGCAAGGCGCACGACAGCCAGCTGGTCGGGTTCCGCGCCGCGCTGCGCGGCGGCGCGACCTGGGCGCAGGTCGCCGCCGCCCTCGACACGACGCCCCCCGAGGCCTGGGCGGCCTTCCAGCGGCTCATCGAGCGGCAGGAGCGCGCCCGCCTGCTCGACCCGGAGGACGCCGTCGCCGCCCGGGAGCTGGCCGGCAACCAGCCGGCCTAGTCGACCGGCCGGCCTGGTCGACCGGCCGGCCTGGTCGACCGGCCGGCCTGGTCGACCGGCCGGCTCAGTCGACGGTGACGCCCCGCCAGAACGCGACGCGGCCGGTGATCTCCGCGGCGGCGTCCTTCGGCTCGGGGTAGTACCAGACCGCATCGCGGTTGGTCTGCCCGTCGACCTCGAGCGTGTAGTAGGACGCCGTCCCCTTCCACGGGCAGAAGGTGTGCGTGTCCGACGGGCGGAGGACCTCGTCGCGCACCGCCTCGCGGGGGAAGTAGGCGTTGCCCTCGACGGTGACGATGTCGTCGGACTCGGCGATGACGGTCCCGTTCCAGCTCGCGGTGGCCATGGAGCGGCGAACACCGGGTTCCGGAACGGCATTCCCCTTCGGCGGTGCGCGGCGCCCCCGGTCAGCCGCCCTGGATGTGCCGGACGACCGCCTCGAGTTCCTCGGACGGCGAGAAGTCGACGTACTCGACGTCGGTCAGCGCCTCGGGAGCGTGACCGGGGCCCCAGTAGAACGCCTGCCCCGCGTCGAAGGTCGTGTCACCGTCCTTGCCGTGCATCACCAGCCGGCCGCTGATGACGTACCCCCAGTGCGGGCAGGGGCAGAGGTCCCCCGGCAGGCCGACCACCGCGGGACGCAGGTCCGCCCCCGCAGGCAGCCGCATCCACCCGATGCTCATGTCCCCGACCCGCTGGGTCCGGAACTCGACGCCGTTCCCCTCGACCGCGACAGGGAGCGCGGTCCGATCGATGGCCTGCATGGCTGGTCCTCCCTCTCGTGTACCCCCGACCGCGGTCACGGCCGGATGTTCTGGTTCAGGCGGAAGAGGTTGCCGGGGTCGTAGCGACGCTTGACCTCGCGCAGCCGCTCGTAGTTGGCGCCGTAGTTCTCGGCCACCCGCGTCTGGTCGTCGGCCGAGGCGAAGTTGGTGTACCCGCCGGCCTCGGAGTGCGGGGCGAGGGCCGCGTAGTAGTCCTTCACCCAGCGGGTGTGCGCCTCGTTGTCGGCGGGGTCGGGCCACATGCCGGCGATCACGGCGGCGAAGGTGGCCTCGCGGTGGCCGAAGGCGGTGGCGTCGGGGGCGACGTCGTGCACCGCGCCGTTGATCGGGTAGAGGTGCATCGTCGAGTTGACCACCGGCACCCGGGAGCCGTGCTCGACGTGCGCGGCGATGGCGTCGTCGGTGAGCTCGGTGACGAACGCGGCCTTCCAGTAGTGCTGCAGCCCGGGCGGCACCAGCGGGTCGAAGGCGCTGTTGAGCGCCGGGTACGGCATGGCGCCGACGTGCTCGGCGACCGGCCGGGCGACCTGGCGGAACCGGTCGATGACGCGTTCGCCCTCCGCCTCCGACCCGGTCCAGCAGGAGACCACCGCGATGAAGGTGTCACCGACGCGGTCCTCCGGCACGAACGGCAGCGGCGGGGCGATCTGGAACGCCGGGAAGCCCCCGTACTCGCGCGGGGCGTCGCGGATGAACTCGCGGAAGAAGGCGAAGATCGCGGGGGCGTCGGCCAGCTCGAAGAACATCGGCCCGCCGTAGATGGTGTCCACCGGGTGCAGGCGGTAGGTCATGCGCGTGGCCACGCCGAAGTTGCCGCCGCCGCCGCGCAGCGCCCAGAAGAGGTCCGAGTTCTGGTCGTCGTCGGCGGTCAGGACGGTCCCGTCCGCGGTGACCACCTCGGCCGACACGAGGTTGTCGCAGGACAGCCCGTAGCCCCGGCACAGGTAGCCGATGCCGCCGCCGAGGGTGAGGCCGCCGAGCCCGGTCGTGGAGATGATCCCGCCGGTGGTGGCCAGCCCGGAGGCCGCCGTCGCGTCGTTGAACCGGCCCCACGTCGTGCCGCCGCCGGCGGACGCGGTCCGTTGCTCCGGGTCGACGTCGACCGACTGCATCAGCGAGAGGTCGACGACGACCGCGCCGTCCGCGGTGCCGAACCCCGGCACGCTGTGCCCGCCGCCCCGTACCGCCACCGGCCGGCCGTTCTCCGCGGCGTACCGCACCGTCGCGGCGACGTCGTCGGTGCCGGTGCAGCGCACGACCAGCTCCGGGTGCGCGTCGATCATGGCGTTGTAGACGTGCCGCGCCTCCTCGTAGGCGTCGTCCCCGGGCCGGATGACCTGGCCCCGCACGCGGTCGGCGAGCGTCCCCGGCAGCTGTGTCGTCATGTCTCCTCCTCCGTCGGATGGGGGACGACGCTAGGAGCGGGCCGGGCCGGCGCACATGACCAGAACTGCGCGAATCCGGCGCAGCCGCCCATGGTCAGATCTACCCATCGACGCAGGCGGGGGCGAGGGCTAGCGTCCGGGGTCGTGTCCGGATGGACGCCGCCCGCACTGCCGGCGCGATGGTCGCCGGCCGCGCGCCCGCTGTTCGTCGGCCGCCGCGCCGAGCTGGACTGCCTCGAGTCCCTGTGGACCGACGTCACCGGCGGCGCCCGCCAGGTCGCCTTCCTCGGCGGCGAGCCGGGCGCGGGCAAGTCCCGGCTGCTGGCCGAGTTCTGCACGCTGCTGCACGGCCGCGGCGCGACCGTCCTGCTGGGCAGTTGTGTGGCCGAGCTCGGCCCGCCCTACCAGCCGTTCGTCGAGCCGGTCGAGGCGCTGCTGGCCGCCACGGGGGACGCCGACGGCCCGCTGTCCCGGCTGGTCGGGCGGGCGGGAGGGGACGACGTCGCCGGGAACGACACCCGCCGCGAGCTCTACGACGCAGCCGTCGACGCCGTCCGGGCGCTGGCCCGCGAGGCGCCGGTGGTGCTGGCGCTGGAGGACCTGCACTGGTCGGGCACCGCCGGCCTGCAGATGCTGGGGCACCTGGTCGAGCGGACGGCGGAGTGCCGGCTGCTCGTCCTCGCCACCCACCGGACGACGGCGCCGGAGCGCTCGGCGGCGCTGACCGGCACGATCGCGCAGCTCTACCGGCTCGACGGCGTCCGCCGGCTGGACCTCGCCGGGCTGGCCACGGAGGACATCGCCGAGTACCTCTGCGCCGAGGCGCGGCTGCCCACGCACCGGGCCCGGGTTGCGGCCACGCTGCTGCGCGACCGCACCGGCGGCAACCCGTTCCTGCTCCGGGAGGTGGTCCGCGAGGGCGCCGGTCGCGGCACGCTGCCCGACGCGACGGCGGCGGCCCCGGTGTCGGTGCGCGACATGGTGGCGGCCCGGCTCGACCGGCTCACCGAGCCCGAGCGGCAGACCCTGGAGCTGGCGGCGGTGGTGGGGGAGGAGACCGACCTCGGCACGGTGCTGGCGATCTCCGCGTGGGGCGCCGACACGACCCTCGCCGCCCTGGACACTGCGGTCGCCTTCGGGCTGCTGGAGGCGACCGGCCCGGCGTTCCGGTTCCCGCACAGCCTGGCCCGGCAGGCGGTGCTCGACCTCATGCCGGCCACCCGGCGGGCCCGTGACCACCTGCGGGTCGCCGGCGTCCTGGAGTCCTCCGGGGCGGCGTCGGAGCGGCGCACCCAGCGGCTGGCGCACCACTACGCGCAGGGGGCGGTGCTCGGCTCCGCCGACCAGGCGGTGCGGTACCTCGCCGAGGCGGCCGAGGCGGCATCGCGCAGCCTGGCCCACGAGGACGCCGCCCGCTGGTTCGAGCAGGCCGCCGGGCTCACCGAGGACCCCGAACGGCGGCACCGCGTGCTGCTGTCCGCCGCCGGGGCCCACCTGCTCGGCGGCGACTTCGCCCGGGCGCGGACGCTGTTCGAGGAGGTGGCCACCACCGCCGGGCCGCGCGACCGGCTGGAGGCGGCGATCGGGTACGAGGCGGCGTCCTGGCGGCCCGGGCTGCCCGGTCACGGCGCCGTCCAGATGCTGACCGAGGCGCTGCGCGGGGTCCCGCACGACCCGGCCGACCCGCTCTACGTCCGGGCGCTGGCGGGGCTCGGGCGGGCGCTGGCGTTCACCGGGGCGACCGAGCAGGCCGACCTCTTCGGCCGCCGCGCCCTGGACCTGGCCCGGGCGCAGGGCGACGACCGGCTCGTCGGCGCCGCGCTCCAGGCCGGCCTCTGGATCGGCTTGCGCCCCGCCGACGCCCCGGCCAAGCTCGTCCGCGCCATCGAGCTGTGCGCGCTCGCGCACCGCACCGGCGAGCTGGGCCACCTCGGGCCGGCGGCCTACTGGCGGGGTCACATCTGCTACCTGCAGGGTGACCCGGCCGGTCTGGGAGAGGCGCACGACGACCTGGTGCGCATGGCCCGGGCCACCGGCGAGGCGTTCTTCGACTACATGGCCGGCTGCGTGCGGTACGGCCGCCAGTTCGCCGCCGGGGACCTCGCCGGCGCCGACCGGACCTGCACCGAGCTGCTCGAGTTCGGCGAGGCCTTCGGGACCGACGACACCGAGGGCTCGTCGGCGGTGCAGACCTTCATGGTCCGCCGGGAGTCGGGCGCGCTGGAGCGGGTGCGGCCGCTGATCACCGGCACGGAGTCACCCGAGGGGCACTGGGCGCCGGGCCTGCTGGCCCTGTACACCGAGCTCGGGCTGCACGAGCCCGCGGACCGGTTGCTGCGCTGGCTCTTCGACGGCCGGCTGGCGCCCCACGAGGGCACCGCCCAGTGGCCGTGCGTGCTGGCGTTCCTCACGGAGGCCGCGCTGCAGCGGGAGGACGAGGCCGCGCTGCGCACCCTGCGGCCGATGCTGGCGGAGTACGCCGGGACCAACCTGGTGGCCGGCCAGTTCGTCGCCGTCTTCGGCAGCGCCGACCGGTACCTGGGGATGGTCGACTCCGCCCTGGGCCGGTCCTCGGCGGAGTCCCTGCTGGCGGCGGCGCTCGAGATGGACAGCCGGATGGGGGCGACGCTGCACCGCGCGCACAGCCTGGTCGCGCTGGCCGCGCACCTGCGGCGGGCCGGCGCGCCGGCCGGCCGGGTCGCCGAGCTGGTCGAGGAGGCCAGGGGACCGGCGGAGGAGCTGGGGCTGGCGCGGGTGCTGCGCGCCCTGGCCGCCGTCGAGCCGGCGGCACGGGTGCCGACCCCCCGGCCGGCCACCGGGCCGGCCGGCCTGACCGCCCGGGAGACCGAGGTGCTCCGCCTGGTGGCGGCGGGCCTGCTCAACCGGGAGATCTCCGCGCGGCTGGTGATCAGCGAGAACACCGTCGCCAACCACGTGCGCAGCATCCTGGCCAAGACCGGTGCCGGGAACCGCACGCAGGCGGCGCTGTACGCGGCGTCGCACGGGCTCCTGGCGGCGTCAGACGGGATGCAGTGAGCCGTCCGGCCGCACGGTGGCCGAGACCTCGACGACGACGTCCGCGGGCAGGCCCGCGCGGGCGGCCGCCCGGCGGATCGCGTCGGCCGACGGTGCCTCGTACAGGCAGTAGGTCTTCCGCTTGTCGGCCGAGAGGAACGAGTACAGCCACTGGACGCCCTCGTCGTCGTTGATCGCGTTGACGCCGTCGGCGACCTCGGCGGTGACCTCGAGGACGTCGGCGTACCGGCGCTCGATCATGAAGACGGGCATCGCGGGACCTCCGCCGGGGCACAGGGGTGGCGCCGACGGTACCGACGCGACGGGGTCCGGGGACACCCCTCCACTGCGCGTTCGGCATGACGGAACTTCCTCTCGTCGGCATAGCGCCCAGCGCTACGTCGGTGAGCGTCCTGCTCCGACGACGTGTCGCGGACCACACCGCGCGATCCACGGGAAGGAGACGTCATGACCGCGAGGACCCGGATCGGTGCGGCGCTGGCCGCCGCGGCGCTGCTGGCCGCGGGCTGCGGCGGCGACGACGCCCCGGCCCCGGCCGAGGAGGGCGCGGACGGCCTGGTCCCGCTCACCGTCGCCGACACGGCCGGTGCGCCGCTGTACTTCCTCACCTACGGCGACCAGGAGGGGTTCTTCGAGGACGCCGGCCTGGACCTGGAGATCACCGCGTCCACCGGCGGCGCGACCGTCATCCCGCAGCTGGTGGGAGGTGACCTCGACGTCGCCGGTTCGAACGTGGTGTCGGTCCTCATCGGCGCCGGGGAGGGGCTGCCGCTGCGGATGGTGGCCGGCGGGACCAGCACCTCCGAGGAGGTCGAGCAGGACTTCTCCGCGCTGATGGTCCGCGCCGACAGCCCCGCGGCGGACATCGGCGACCTCGCGGGTCAGCGGGTCGCGGTCAACAGCCTGCGCAACATCAACGACATCGTGCTCGGCTCGATGCTGGAGGAGGCCGGCCTCTCCTTCGACAGCGTCGAGTTCGTCGAGCTGCCGTTCCCCGACATGGCCGCGGCCGTGCAGCAGGGCGACGTCGCCGCCGCGATGCTGATCGAGCCGTTCCTGACCATCGCCGAGCAGCAGGGGATGCGGATCATCGGGCGCCCCTACTCCGACCTCAAGCCGGGGCTGCAGATCGGCACGTACGTGATGAGCGAGCGGTTCGTCGCCGACAACCCCGACGCCGTCACGGCCTTCCAGGAGGGTGTGCTGGCCACCGCCGACGCCATCCGCGAGGACCCGGACGGCTTCCGCGCGGCGCTGCCGGAGATCGGCGACGTCGACCCCGCCCTGGCCGAGCAGGTGCGGATCAACCTCTGGCGCGGCGGGACCGACCGGGAGTCCCTCGAGCTGATCCAGGACCTGATGGTGCGGTACCAGCTCCTGGAGGAGCCGGTCGACCTCGACGAGGTCGTCGTCGGCTAGAACGGCCACAATTCGACATCGCGGAACTCCGACCAGCGGTCTGTGCAAAGAGTGGAACGATGCCTAGATTGGTGCCCATGCCGTGGGACTCCGTCACCGCCGCGCCGGTGAGTGCAGACCGGCCGGTCGTCGTCGTCGGGGCGGGGCCCGTCGGGATGACCGCCGCCGCCACCCTCGCCCACGAGGGCCTGCCGGTGGTGGTCGTCGAGCTGCACCCCGAGCCCCGGCCGGACTGGCGGGCCAGCACCTTCCACGCGGCGACGCTGGAGCTGCTGGAGACCATCGACATCACCGGGCAGATGCACGCCGAGGGGCTCGTCGTCCCGAAGTACCAGTTCCGCGACCGGGTCGACGGGCTGGTCGCCGAGTTCGACTTCCGCCTCCTGGCCGACGAGACCCGCTATCCCTACCGTCTGCAGCTCAACCAGCAGCACCTGGTGCGGATGCTCTACGACCGGCTGCGCCAGGACCCGAACGTGTCGCTGCGCTTCGGCACCGAGCTGACCGGCCTGCGGGTCGAGGCGGACGGCCCGGTGCTCGAGCTGCGCGGTCCCGACGGCGCCCCCACCGAGCTCGCGGCGTCCTACGTCATCGGCGCCGACGGCCCGCGCAGCGCCGTCCGCAACGCGCTGGGCGTGCCGTTCGAGGGCTTCACCTACCCGGAGCGGTTCGCGATCACCAGCACCTCGGTCGACCTGCAGGAGCTGCTGCCCGACCTCGGCCACGTCAACTACGTCGCCGACCCGGAGGAGTGGCTGTTCATCCTGCGGACGCCGGAGTCCTGGCGGGTCGTGTGGCCGGTGCCGGAGGGCATGAGCCTGGAGGAGGCGACCGCGCCGGAGCGGCTGCAGCAGCAGCTGCAGCGGGTCGCGCCCTACGAGCCGGGCTATCCGGTCATCGACCACCAGGTCTACAACGTGCACCAGCGGGTGGCCGGGGCGATGCGGGTCGGGCCGGTCCTGCTGGCCGGCGATGCCGCGCACATCAACTCGCCGATCGGCGGGGTGGGCCTGAACTCCGGCATCCACGATGCGATGGACGCCGCCCGCCGGCTGGCCCGGATCGCCCGCGGGGAGGGCGACCCGGAGGCGGAGCTGGCGACCTACGACCGGGTGCGGCGCACCGTCGCCCGGGAGTACGTGCAGGCCGACACCCAGCGCAACACCGACCGGCTGCGGGAACGCGACGACGCCGTCCGGCGTCAGCACCAGGAGGACATGCGGGCGATCGCCGCCGACCCGGAGCGGGCCCGGGCCTACATCCGCCGGGTGTCGTTGCTGGAGAGCGTGCAGCGGTTCGGCATCGGCCGCCCGCCCGCCGAACTCGAACTGGAGGCCCTGTCATGACCGCATCTCCCGAGACGCGCACCGACCTGGAGCTCGAGGCGCTGTACCGCGACCTCGCCGCCGTCGACCTCCAGCCGCTGTGGACCATCACCCAGCAGCTGCTCACCCCCACGCCCCAGCCGAAGGCGATCCCGTGGCTGTGGGCGGCGGAGACGATGAAGCCGCTGGCCCGCCGGGCGATCCAGCTGGTGCCGGTCGAGCGCGGCGGCGAGCGGCGGGTGCTCAGCCTGCAGAACCCGGGCCTCGGCGGCCTGCCGTACGCGGCGGGCACGCTGTGGGGCGCCATCCAGTGCCTCGGCCCGCGGGAGACCGCGCCGGCGCACCGGCACAGCCCTGGCGCGGTCCGCTGGGTCCTCGAGGGCGAGGGCGTCTGGACGACGGTCAACGGCGACGCCTGCGACATGCACCCCGGCGACCTCGTGCTGACGCCGTCGTGGAACTGGCACGACCACGTCAACGGCGGCGACTCGGAGATGTTCTGGTTCGACGGCCTGGACCTGCCGATGGTCGAGGCGCTGGACGCCGTCTTCTTCGAGCAGTACCCGGGCCCGGGGGAGAACCAGCCGCAGCCAGCCGAGCACAACCTCTCCGAGCGCGCCCACCCCCCGGGCACCCGCTACGTGCAGGGGTCGGTCGACGGGCCGCTCACCCCCGCGCCCTCGCCGCTGCTCATCTACCGCTGGGCCGACACCGCCGCCGAGCTCGACCGGCTGGCCGGGCAGTCCGACGAGCCGGTGCTGGCGCTGGAGTACGTCAACCCGACCACCGGGGCCAGCGTGCTGCCGACCCTGGGCTGCTCGGTGCTGCGCGTCCGGGCCGGCGGGCACAGCACGCCGGTGCGCCGGTCCGGGAACGCCGTCTTCGTGGCCTTCCAGGGATCGGGGTCGACGGTCATCGACGGCCAGCGTTTCGACTGGAGCCCGGGCGACATGTTCGTCGCGCCCTCCTGGTCGGCCGTCGAGCACGCGGCCGACGAGGAGAGCGTGCTGTTCCTGCTCACCGACGCCCCCGTGCTGCGCGCGCTGGGCATCTACCGGGAGCAGGTCCTCCCCGCCCCGCAGACGGTGACCGGGACCTTCACCCCCCGCTGACACCCCCGCACTCGACACTGGAGATCCGTGAAGCTCGCCCTGTTCGACGACAACCGGCTCGGCGTCGTCTCCGCCGACGACACGACGCTGGTCGACGTCACCGCCGCGCTGCCCTGGCCGCACGACCCCGACCCGGTGACCGCCGGCTGGTGGCGGGCGCTGTGCCGGGACTTCGCGACGGTGGCCCCGCGGCTGCGCGAGGCCGCCGAGGCCGGGTCGCCGCGGCCGCTGGCCGAGGTGGCCCTGCGGGCGCCGGTGCTCGGCCCGTCCAAGGTGGTCGCCGCGGCCAGCAACTACGGCGACCACGTGGCCGAGATGCACGGCGTCCAGGAGCGCACGCTCGGCCGGGTCGAGGCCTGGATGATGGAGTTCGACGTCTTCCTCAAGGCGCCGTCGTCGATCGTCGGGCCGGGTGCGGAGGTCGTCCTGCCGCCGGACGTCGTCGCCGCCGGGCACGAGGTGCACCACGAGTCCGAGCTGGTCGTGGTGATCGGCGCCGGGGGCAAGGACATCCCGCTCGAGTCGGCGATGGACGCCGTCCTCGGCTTCACCGCCGGGCTGGACATCACCGTGCGCAGCGCCGCGGACCGCTCCCGCCGCAAGAGCTACGACTCCTTCAGCCCGCTCGGGCCCTGGCTGGTCACCGCCGACGAGATCGGGAACGGCTCGGACCTCGACATCCGGCTCACCAGCGGCGGGGAGGTGCGGCAGTCGGTGAACACCCGGGACCTCATCACCCCGGTCCCGCAGATCGTCGCCTACGCCTCGACGATCATGACCCTGCTCCCCGGCGACGTGCTGTTCACCGGCGCCCCGCCCGGGGTCGGGCCGATCGCGTCGGGGGAGAAGCTGGAGATGACGATCAGCCGGATCGGCTCCATGGCGGTCACCGTCCGCTGAGACGGCCGGCGACACGGCCGGCACGGTGACGGAGTCCCTGCGGGCGGCGCCCGGGCGGGGCTCAGGGCGTGCTGCTCAGCCGTTCCTGGACCCGCCCGGCGGCCTCGATGACGGCGGGAGCCAGGGCGCGCACGCCCTCGACGTCGCCGGTCCGGCTGCTCGGCGCGGCGATGCCGATGGCGGCCAGCGGCGTCCCGGTGCTGTCGCGCAGTGCCACGGCGACCGCGGAGACCCCGTCGGCGCTCTCCTCCCAGTTCAGCGCGTACCCCTGGGCCCGGATCTCGCGCAGCTCGTCGAGCAGGGCCGAGCGCGTCGCGAGCGCCGCCGGGGTGTGCTGGGGGAGCTCCTCGTCGGGGTAGCG
Organism: Geodermatophilus sp. CPCC 205506; assembly: GCF_051383635.1. Lineage (NCBI taxonomy): Bacteria > Bacillati > Actinomycetota > Actinomycetes > Geodermatophilales > Geodermatophilaceae > Geodermatophilus > Geodermatophilus sp. CPCC 205506. Next base: position 117,502 of record NZ_JALPKP010000011.1, read on the forward strand.
GCGCTCGATCTCGTTGGGCGGGAGCTCGGCGAGGATCGCCTTGCCGACGGCGGAGGCGTGCGCCGGCCGGACGATGCCGGTGCGGTTGCCGACGCGGACGGAGCGGAGGCTCTCGATGCAGTCGACGAAGCGGATCGTGGCGCCCTCGAGCACCGCGAGGCTCGCCGTCTCCTGGGTCTGCTCGCGCAGCTCCTCGAGGACGGGCCGGGCCACCCGCCGGATGTCGATGCGGCTGATCGCGGCCAGGCCGATCGCGTTGAGCGCCGGGCCGGGGCGGTAGGCGCCGTTCGGCCGGTCCTGCATGACGAAGTCCCGGCGGCGCAGGGCGTTGAGCAGGCGGTGGGCGGTGGACCGCGCGACGCCCAGCAGGTCGGCAGCCTCGGCGACCCGCAGGGCCTGTCGCTCACCGATCAGCTGCAGCAGCCACAGGGCGTTGTCCACCGAGGTCAGCCCTGGGCCCGCCGTGGGGTCGACGGCCGGAGAGGTGCGACCGTCCTCGTTCGCCATGAAAGAACACTATTCCAGCTCATCCCCGGAGTACGGAATCCTCCGCGCAGGATCGGGTGGCCCTCCTGAGCGGCTGCGCCCGACAGCTCCCGGGGTCGGCCAGGTCCGTTCCGCAGCACGGAACTGCGGTGGTACCCGTCGTGCGGTTCCGGGGGGCGGCCTAGCGTCCTAGGGGTCCTCGTCGACCAGTCAGGGAGTTCCGTGAGCGCGCTGGAGCACAGACCGAACCATTCCGACCTCCCGCGTGCCGGGGTGGGTGCCTGATGCGACTGGCGACCATCCGCACCGCCGAGGGCACCCGCGCCGTCCGGCTGGACGGCGACCGGGCGGTGGAGACCGGGCACGCCGACGTCGGGGAGCTGCTCACCGAGCCGGTCTGGCGCGCGGTGGCCGCGGCCGCCGACGGGCCCGGGCACGACCGCGGCGGCCTCTCCTTCGCCCCCGTCGTCCCGCGGCCCGGGAAGATCATCTGCGTCGGTGTCAACTACGCGGCGCACATCAGGGAGATGGGCCGCGAGCTGCCCGAGTACCCGACGGTGTTCGCGAAGTTCGCCGAGTCACTGGTGGGCGCCCACGACGACATCGTGCTGCCGGCGGCGTCCGAGGCGGTGGACTGGGAGGCCGAGCTGGCCGTCGTCATCGGGACGACGGTGCGGCACGCCGACGAGGCGGCCGCGGCCGCGGCGATCGCGGGGTACTCGGTGCTCAACGACGTCACCGCGCGGGACTGGCAGTACCGCACGCTGCAGTGGCTGCAGGGCAAGACGTTCGAGGCGACCACCCCGTTCGGGCCGGAGCTGGTCACCCCCGACGAGGCGGGGGAGGGGCTGGCGCTCTCCTGCGCCGTGGACGGCGAGGCGGTGCAGTCGGCCAACACCGCCGATCTCGTCTTCGGGCCTGCGGCGGCCGTGTCCTACCTGTCGACGATCCTGACGCTGCGCCCCGGCGACGTCATCGCGACCGGCACCCCGGGCGGGGTCGGGCACGCGCGGAAGCCACCGCGCTACCTGACCGCCGGCTCGGTGCTCACCACGTCCATCAGCGGCCTCGGCGAGTGCCGCAACGTCTGCGTCGAGGAGAAGCGGGCATGACCAAGCCGGAGACGATCGACTGGTGGGTCGACGGTGAGCGGCTGTTCGGGACGGCACTGGGGCGGCTGACCGACGAGGAGTTCGACGCCCCGTCGCTGCTGCCCGGATGGAGCCGGCAGTACCTGCTCGCGCACGTCGCCCGCAACGCCGATGCCCTGGTCAACCTGCTGAACTGGGCGCGCACCGGCGTGGAGACCCCGATGTACGCCTCGCCCGAGGCCCGCGAGAAGGGGATCGCGGAGGCCGCGACCCTGTCGGCCCCCGCGCTGCGGGCGGAGGTGATGGCCGCGACCGGCCGGCTGGCCGACGCGGTGCAGGGGCTGCCCGACGAGGCGTGGTCGGCTCCCGTGCGGACGGCGCAGGGGCGCGAGGTGCCGGCGTCGGAGGTGCCGTGGATGCGCTGCCGGGAGGTGTACGTGCACGCGGTCGACCTCGACGCGGGGGTCGGCTTCGCGGACGTCGCCGACGAGGTGCAGGCGGCGATGATCGACGACGTCTTCCGCATGTGGGACCGCCGCGACCAGGTGCCCGACGTCGTGGTGTTCGCCGGCGACCGCGAGTGGGGGACCGGCAAGGTCGCCGTCTCGGGTCCGCTGCCGGCGGTGACCGGCTGGCTGACCGGCCGGACCCGAGGCGAGGGCCTCGAGGCCGACGACGGGATCCCGGAGGTGCCGGCCTGGCTGTGACGGCCGCCCCGTTCCGCTGACCGACGGTCGCCCCGTGCGGAGCCGCCGGCCGGACGCCGTCTCCTCCCACCCACGGCCGGGCGTCGAGAAAGTCCTCGGGGATGTCGTCGGCCGTGTCGATCGGGGGGCCGGCCGTTCGACGTGTCAGTGAGGGCGGGGTGGACGCCGGTCACGAGGACCGGTGCCCCGCCCCGGATCCGAGGAGGAACCGAGATGCGCTACATGGTGATCGTCAAGGCGTCCCAGGACAGCGAGAACGGCGTCCTGCCCACCGAGCAGGAGCTCGCCGACATGGGCGCCTACAACGAGCAGTTGGCCAAGGCCGGCGTCATGCTCGCCGGCGAGGGCCTGCACCCCAGCTCCAAGGGCATGCGGGTCCGCTTCGACAGGGACGGGAGGACGACCGTCGTCGACGGCCCGTTCGCCGAGACCAAGGAGCTGCTGGCCGGCTACTGGATCCTGCAGGTCAGCTCGCGCGAGGAGGTCCTCGAGTGGGTCAAGCGGGCCCCGTTCCGCGACGGCGAGGTCGAGATCCGGCAGGTTTTCGAGGCCGACGACTTCGGCGAGGCGTTCACCCCCGAGCTGCGGGAGCAGGAGGAGCGCATCCGGGCGACCGCGGCCCAGCAGCAGTCCTGACGACGGGGGCGGGGCGGCGGTGAGCGACGGGACGACGACGCACCGCGTCGTCGAGGCCGTCTGGCGGATCGAGTCCGCCAAGCTCGTCGCCGCCCTCACCCGCGTCACCGGGGACGTCGGCCTGGCGGAGGAGCTGGCCCAGGACGCGCTGGTCGCCGCGCTCGAACGGTGGCCGCAGGCCGGCGTGCCGGACAACCCGGCCGCGTGGCTCATGGCGACCGCCAAGCACCGGGCGATCGACGTCTTCCGTCGCACCGAGCGGCTGGAGCGCAAGACGGCCGAGCTCGGGCGGGAGCTGTCCGAGGCCGAGGAGCCCGACTGGGCCGCCGCGCTCGACGAGGTCGTCGAGGACGACCTCCTGCGGCTGGTCTTCATCGCCTGCCACCCGGTGCTCTCGCGGGAGGCGCGGGTCGCGCTGACGCTGCGCCTCCTGGGCGGCCTCGCCACCGACGAGATCGCCCGTGCGTTCCTCGTGCCCGAGTCCACCGTCGCCCAGCGGATCGTCCGCGCCAAGCGCACCCTCGCCGCCGCGCGCGTGCCCTTCGAGATGCCCTCCGGGCCCGACTTCACCGCCCGGCTGTCCTCCGTGCTCGAGGTCGTCTACCTGGTCTTCAACGAGGGCTACGCGGCGACGGCGGGCCGGGACTGGACCCGGCCCGAGCTCTGCCAGGAGGCGCTGCGACTCGGCCGGATCCTGGCCGCGCTGACGCCGGGGGAGTCGGAGGTGCACGGCCTCGTGGCGCTCATGGAGATCCAGGCCTCCCGCATGCGCGCCCGGATCGGGCCGGGCGGTGAGCCGGTCCTGCTGCTCGACCAGGACCGCGGCCGCTGGGACCACGTCCTCATCGGCCGCGGCCTGGCCGCGCTGCGCCGCGCCGAGGAGGCGGGCACCGGCCTCGGGCCCTACGGGCTGCAGGCGGCCATCGCCGCCTGTCACGCCCGGGCGCGGACGGCGGAGGAGACCGACTGGGTGCGCATCGCCGCCCTCTACGAGGCGCTGGCCGAGCTGGCGCCCTCGCCGGTCGTCGAGCTCAACCGGGCGGTTGCCGTCTCCCGCGCCTACGGTCCCGCGGCCGGCCTCGAGCTGGTCGACGCCCTGACCGGCGTGCCCGCCCTCCGCGGCTACCACCTGCTGCCCGCCGCCCGGGGCGACCTGCTGCTCCAGCTCGGCCGCGGCGCCGAGGCGCGCGCGGAGTTCGAGCGGGCGGCCGCACTCACCCGCAACGAGCGGGAGCGGGCACTCCTGCTCGGCCGGGCCGGGGGGCTGCCCGGCTGAGTGCTCGCGGGTCAGCTCCCGGCCGTCGCTGCCGGCGGCCGTGAGCTCGATCCAGGGCACCGCGCCGAGCCCGCCCTCGTCACCAGTGCACCGCCGCTGCCGGCCATCGACATGAGCTTCGGCGGGCGTCCGCGCCAAGGGAAGAAACTGTCGTAGGTCGAACGTGTGTTCGGTTCGTGGCAGCGACGGCGGTGGAGCAGGCCGGCATCGAGGAGGTGCTGGTCGGCTGGTTGGGTGAGCGGCCGCTGCTGGGCGGGCGGTTGCCGGTGGCGTTGCTGACCCGGGCGCAGAAGGCCGCCGAGCTGCAGCGGGTGCAGCGGGCGAAGGCGGTGTGCGCCGGCTACGAGGCGGAGCTGGTGCTGGGGCTGGCCGACGACACCCCGGACAGCTCCGATCCGCCGCCGGGCGGCCCCGGTGCGAAGCGGGGGTCGTGGGCGCCGGACGCGGAGCTGCCGGGCGGGAGCGAGTTCTTCGTGCCGGAGCTGGCGATGGTGCTCAACTGCGGCCGGGGCACCGCCGGTCATCTGGCCGTGCGGGCCTGGACCTACCGGGAGAACCTGCCCGGCACCTGGGCCGCGCTGGCCGCCGGCACCCTCGACGAGCCGCGGGCCAGGGTGCTGGCCGAGGTGCTGGGCTCCACCTCCCCGGCGATCGCCCGGTCGATCGAGGCCGAGCTGCTGCCCGAGGCGGTGCACCTGTCGGTGGGCCGGTTGCGGGCGCGGGCGCTGGCGCTGCTGCTGGAACGCGACGCGGCCGCGGTCGACCAGCGCCGCAGGACGGCGCGGCGCTCCGCGGACGTGCGCAGCCACCCCTCGGCTCTGGAGGGCATGGCCACCCTGGCCGCCGATCTGCCGGCGCCGGTGTCGGCGGCCTGTCTGGACGTGGTCGACCAGCTGGCGGCGATGCTCAAGGCCGACGGTGATCCGCGGCCGATCGGCGAGCTGCGCGCCGCGGTGCTGGCCGAGCTGATCACCCGGCCCTGGGATGACTCCCGGCCGGCGGTCACCGCCCAGCTGCGGATCACCGTGCCGCTCGCCTCGCCGGCCGGGGAGTCCAGCGCGGTCGGGGAGGTGAGCGGGCTGCCGATCACCGCCGCCCACCTGCGCGAACTGGGCGCGCGGCTGGGCGCGCTGGGGCTGCGGGCGCCCGAGGGCGGATCGCTGACCCTGGCGCTCACCGATCCCGACGGGGCGCTGCGCGCCACCGCGACCGCGGCGGCGCTGGCCGG
>NZ_JALPKP010000120.1:0-1016 GCF_051383635.1 Geodermatophilus sp. CPCC 205506
CGGCGGCGGCCGACCCGGCCAGCCGCGTCGCCGCGGTCAGCTCGGCCCGCGTCCCGGCGGCCCGGGCGGCCAGCTGCTCCGGCGGCAGGTCACCGGCGCGGGCACGGAGGACGGCGAGCTCGCGCTCCCGCTCGTCCACGGCCTGCCGGGCGGAGGAGGCGCGGGCCTCGGCGGCGTCGGCCGCCGCCCGGGCGCGCTCCTCGTCGTCGGCGGAGACGGCCCGGCCGGTGGGGACGGCGGGCCGCGGGTGCGCGGCTGAGCCGCAGACCGGGCAGTCGGTCCCGTCGGCCAGCCCGGCGGCGAGCTCGGCGGCCATCCCGTCGAGCCGGGCAGCACGCAGCTCGACCAGCTGCTCGCGGGCCTCGAGCCACCCGAGGCGGGCCTGTTCGGCGGCCGTCCGCGCTGACGCGACCCGCGCGGCCACCTGCTCGGCGCGCGTGGCGGCGTCCAGGGCCGCGCGGGCGCCCTCCTCGGCGGCGGTGAGACCCGGCACCGTCGCCGCGGCGGCCAGCGCCGCGTCCAGGCGGGCCTGCGCGGTGGCGACCCGTTCCGGCCACCCCTCCGCGGCCCGGGCGCCCTGGGCACACCGGGTGGTGAGCGCCTCGACGTCCCCCTGGAGTGCGGCCAGGTCACGGGCCAGCGTGCCCGCCCGGTCGGCCTCGGGCACGAGGGCGCGGGCGGCGGCGGCCGAGTCACGGAGCTCCCGGGCCCGCACCGTGTCGGCGTCGGCGTGCTCGCCGACCTCGGCCCAGGCGGCACGAGCGTCGGCCAGCGCGGCGGCCGCCTGCTCGGCGGCCAGCGCCGTGCGCCCCGCGGTCTCCAGGACGTCGCGCAGCACCTCGGCGCGACGGCCGGCGTCGGCGCGGGCGCGCAGCGGGACGAGCTGGGCCTCCTGCGCGGTGAGCCGGTCGAGGTCCTGGCGGGCGCGGTCGCGGCGGGCGTGCCGGTCGGCGAGCGCGCGGGCCGCGGCCAGCTCGGCGTCGACCCGGGCGCTCCGCGCGGCGGCGTCCGCGGCG
>NZ_JALPKP010000121.1:0-1015 GCF_051383635.1 Geodermatophilus sp. CPCC 205506
CTGCGGGCGGAGATCAGGAAGTCCGAGGTGGGGGACTGGGTCGAGCCGTCGAAGCAGCGCCTCGACGCCTATCTGGCCGAGTGGATCCAGACCCAGCGGCTGAGCCCCGCTACGCTGTCGTCCTACCGGAAGAACATCCGGCTGCACATCGATCCCCACCTGGGTGCGCAGTCGGTCGCGCGGCTCACCGGCTCCGCGGTGGACGCCTGGATGCGGAGGCTCGAGGCGTCCGGTCGGGCCGACGGTCAGGGCGGGCTGTCGGCGCGGACGGTCCGGTATGTGTTCACCATCCTGCGGTCGGCCCTGGGCGATGCGGTCAGGCAGGGGCGGCTCGCGGTCAACCCGACCGACCGGTCCACGGCCCCGAGCCCCTCGGAGGCCCGGCCGCCGGAGATGCAGGCCTGGACCGCACCGGAGCTCGCCCGGTTCCTCCGCTGGGCCGACGCGCAGGACCCGGACTTCGCCATGGGCTGGCGGCTGCTCGCGGCCACCGGGATGCGCCGGGGTGAGGCGCTGGCCCTGCGGTGGCGCGACGTCGACCTGGACGCCGGCCGCCTCTCGGTTCGCCGCAGCGTCGGCGTGGTGAAGGACAAGGGCGCCGGCGAGCGCCTCGTCGAGGGGCCGACCAAGACCGGCCGGTCCCGGGTGGTCGACCTGGACGCGGGCACCGTGGCCGCGCTCCGCGCCTACCGGGCAGTCCGCGGAGGACTCGCCCTGGACCTCGTGCGGGACACCGCGCTCGTGCTCAGCACCCTCGACGGCACCCACCGGCACCCGGAGCGGTTCTCCCGCCGCTTCGCCGACCAGGTCGTCCGGGCCCGCACGGCGCTGGGGGAGGAGAAGCTGCCGGTGATCCGGCTGCACGACCTCCGGCACACCCACGCCATCCTGCTGCTGGCCGACGGCGTGCCGGTGGAGGTCGTCTCCGAGCGCCTCGGCCACGCCGGCGCCACCATCACGCTCACCGTCTACCAGCACGTGCACCCCGGCATGGGCCGCGAGGCCGCGGACCGCT
>NZ_JALPKP010000122.1:0-971 GCF_051383635.1 Geodermatophilus sp. CPCC 205506
GCGGTCGCGCCGATGCCGGCGGGGTCGTCGCTGCTGTGGCCGGGGAACAGGGGCTGGTCGGGGTCGAGGTAGGTGGCGGCGTTGTTCACGGCGGTGGCTGCCTCCCCGAAACCGACCGCGATCAACCGCACCTTGCCCGCGTACTCGGTGATGTCGCCGGCGGAGTACACCCCGGCCACCGACGTGCGCATGGCGGTGTCGACGAGGATCTTGCGGTCCACGATCTCGATGCCCCACGTCTCCAGCGGACCGATGTCGGCGGTGAAGCCGAGGGCGGCGATGACGGCGTGCGCCTTGTACGGGGTGACGGTGCCGTCCTTGCCGCGCACGTGCACGGTGTGCAGGACGCCGTCGCCGTCCAGGGAGTCGACCTGCGCGTCGGTGACGATCACCGCCCGGCTGCGCTCGAGGTCGGCGACGCTGGCGGCGTGGGCGCGGAAGTGCTTGCGGCGGTGCACGAGGGTGACCGACGCGGCGATGTCCTCCAGCGCCAGGGCCCAGTCGACGGCGCTGTCCCCGCCGCCGACGATGACGACGTCCTGACCGCTGTGCGCGGCCAGCTCCTTGACCACGTAGGTCAGCCCGCGGCCCTCCCACTCGCCGCCGCCGGGCAGCGGGCGCGGGGTGAAGGTGCCGATGCCGCCGGTGATGACGACCGCGCCGGTGCTGATCCGCGTGCCCTTGTCGGTGGTCACGACCAGCCGGTCGCCGGCCCGCGGGCGGTGGCCGGCCTCGTTGGCGAGGTGCTCGGCGCGCTCGCCGAGGACGTACACCGGGTCGAAGCGGGCGGCCTGCTCGACCAGCCCGGCGACGAGGTCGCGGCCCTTGATGCCGGGGAACCCCGCGACGTCGTAGACCATCTTCTCCGGGTAGAGCGCGGTGACCTGCCCGCCGGGCTCCGGGAGGCTGTCGACCACCGCCGTCCGCAGGCCGCGGAAGCCGGCGTAGTACGCGGCGTACAGGCCCGCCGG
>NZ_JALPKP010000123.1:0-889 GCF_051383635.1 Geodermatophilus sp. CPCC 205506
GTCGATCGGTGGGTGGATGAGGATCTCGGTGCCGTCGGGGCGCCAGGTGCGCCATCGGCCGTCGGGTTGTCGTTCGATCCGGAAGCCGTGGTGGACCTTGGTGTGGTGCCGCTCGCAGAGCAGCGCGGAGTTGTCCAGGCTGGTCGGGCCGCCGTTGATCCACTCCAGGAGATGGTGGACGTCGCACCAGTGGGTGGGGGCGCCGCAGCCGGTGAAGACGCAGGACCGGTCGCGGTGCTCGACGGCCCGGCGCAGGTGCGGCGGCACCACCCGGGCGGTGCGGCCGACGTCCAGCGGCAGCCCGTCGGGGTCGAGCACGAGCCGGGTGAGGGTGGCGTCGCAGGCCAGCCAGCGGGCCCGGGCGGCGGAGAGGACCGCGCCGAAGCCCAACTGGCCGGCGTCGGGGGCGGCGCCGACCAGGTCGGCGGCGGGCAGGGTCAGCACCAGGTGCGGCGTCACCGTCCGCAGCACCGGCAGGCCGCCGGTGGCCAGCGCGGTGTCGCAGAGCTGGACCAGGGCGTCACCCAGCTGCTGGGCGCGGGTGCGGGGGTCTCCGGCGCACCGGCCGGCCTGCCCGAGCGCCTCCAGCGCGGTCTGCAGCTTCTCCCCGCCGACGGCATCGAGCTCAAAGCGGCCGGTGATCGACCCGTCGGGGTGCTTGGCGATCCTCAGCGACCGGCCCGCGGTGGGGTCCGGTTCGGGCCCGTCGGGCTCGAGGTGGGCCAGGTAGCGCCGCACCACCTCGCCCAGGGCCGCGATCGGCTGCTCGGTCGCGACCCGGGCCAGCACGGCGTCGGTCTCGGCCAGCTCCACGCCGGCCGCGGTGGCCGCGGCGCGCCGGTCCGCGCGGGTGAGCGGGGCGACCACCGTGACCTGGTCGGCGGTGATC
>NZ_JALPKP010000124.1:0-770 GCF_051383635.1 Geodermatophilus sp. CPCC 205506
ACCGCGGTGTTCCAGCAGCTGTGGCGCACCGTGGGGGCCAACATCGCCTCCTACCGGGGCTATCCGCGGATCGTCGGGGAGACCGGCGGCAAGGACTTCGTCGTGGCGCACGCCTCGGCGGACGTCGACGTGCTGCGCACCGCGCTGATCCGCGGCGCGTTCGAGTACCAGGGGCAGAAGTGCTCGGCGGCGTCGCGCGCCTACGTGCCGCGCAGCGTCTGGTCTCGCCTGAAGGACGACCTGGTCGCCGCCACCGAGGCGCTGCCGATGGGCGACGTCACCGACTTCAGCAACTTCCTGGGCGCGGTGATCGACCGCAAGTCGTTCTCCAGGTTGTCGGGGGTGCTCGACCGGGCCACCGACGACGACGCGCTGAGCGTGGTGGCCGGCGGCAAGGCCGACGACAGCGAGGGCTTCTTCGTCCGGCCGACCATCATCGAGGGCACCGACCCCGGCCACGAGGTGTTCCGCACCGAGTACTTCGGCCCGGTGCTGGCGGTGCACGTCTACGACGACGCCGACTACGACACCGTGCTGACCCAGATGGAGTCGGTCGCGCCCTACGCGCTGACCGGCGCGGTGATCGCCGAGGACCGGGCCGCGATCGCGCACGCCCAGCGGTTCCTGCGGTTCGCGGCGGGCAACTTCTACGTCAACGACAAGCCCACCGGCGCGGTGGTCGGCCAGCAGCCCTTCGGCGGCGGCCGCGGCTCGGGCACCAACGACAAGGCCGGCGCCGCGCAGAACCTGCTCCGCTGGACCAGCACCCG
>NZ_JALPKP010000125.1:0-753 GCF_051383635.1 Geodermatophilus sp. CPCC 205506
GACGAAGGCGTCGAGGTCGAAGCGGCCCTGCAGGTACAGGTCGACCAGCATCGGGAAGTCGCGGGAGGGCAGGCAGTCGCCGTACCAGGAGGACTTCAGCGCGCCGCCGCGGCCGAAGATCTCGATCAGCGGCAGCTCGATCGTCATGTCCGGGGTGGGGACACCCACCAGCACGACGCGGCCGGCCAGGTCGCGGGCGTAGAAGGCCTGCTCGAACACCGCCGGGTGGCCGACGGCGTCGATCGCGACGTCGACCCCGAAGCCGCCGGTGTGGCCCTTGATCGCCTCGACGGCGTCGGTGTTCTTGGAGTTGACGGTGTGGGTGGCGCCCATCTTCTTGGCCCACTCCAGCTTCCGGTCGTCGATGTCGACGGCGATGATCGTCGACGCGCCGGCCAGCTTGGCCCCGGCGATCGCGGCGTCGCCGACGCCGCCGCAGCCGAACACCGCCACGGACTCGCCGCGCTTGACCGCGCCGGTGTTGATCGCCGCGCCGACGCCGGCCATCACGCCGCAGCCCAGCAGGCCGGCGGCGGTGGCCGGGGCGGTCGGGTCGACCTTGGTGCACTGGCCGGAGTGGACCAGGGTCTTCTCCACGAACGCGCCGATGCCCAGCGCCGGGGACAGCTCGGTGCCGTCGGCGAGGGTCATCTTCTGGGTGGCGTTGGAGGTGTTGAAGCAGTACTGCGGCTCGCCCTTCAGACAGGCCCGGCACTGCCCGCAGACCGCCCGCCAGTTGAGGATGACGAAGTC
>NZ_JALPKP010000126.1:0-714 GCF_051383635.1 Geodermatophilus sp. CPCC 205506
GTCTTCGACGACGCCGACCTCGAGGCCGCCGCCGAGGCGATCGCCGTGGCCGGCTACTTCAACGCCGGCCAGGACTGCACCGCCGCCACCCGCGTGCTGGCCGGACCCGGCATCCACGACGACTTCGTCGCCGCCCTCACCGCCCAGGCCGAGAACACCTCCACCACCTACGCCCACGGCGCCGGCGACGCCGACGCCCTCGTCCCCCCGGTCAACAACGCCACCCAGCTCGCCCACGTCACCGGCTTCCTCAACCGCACCCCCGACCACGCCCGGATCACCACCGGCGGACACCGCCAGGGCGACCGCGGCTTCTTCCTCGAACCCACCGTCGTCGCCGGCCTGCACCAGGACGACGAGATGGTCCAGCGCGAGATCTTCGGCCCGGTCATCACCGTCCAACGCTTTCCCGACGAGGACCAGGCCCTGGCCTGGGCCAACGGCGTCCAGTACGGCCTGGCCTCCAGCGTCTGGACCCGCGACTTCGGCCGCGCCATGCGGATGAGCAAGAAACTCGACTTCGGCTGCGTCTGGATCAACACCCACATCCCGCTGGTCGCCGAGATGCCCCACGGCGGCTTCAAGCACTCCGGCTACGGCAAGGACCTGTCGCTGTACGGATTCGAGGACTACACCCGCATCAAGCACGTCATGGCCAACATCGACTCCTGACCGCAGGCGGCCCCGAGGGGCAGAAATGGCCATTTCTGCCCC
>NZ_JALPKP010000127.1:0-666 GCF_051383635.1 Geodermatophilus sp. CPCC 205506
GCTGGTGGCCGACAGGTCGCCGGCGGCGGTGGTGATCCCGTCCTCGCAGGAGGGCAAGGAGGTCGCCGGCCGGCTGGCGATCAAGACCGGCTCGGGGTTCCTCACCGACGTCACCGAGATCGCCGCCGATGGCACCGCGACCCAGGTGGCGTTCGCCGGGGCGACGATCGTGCACTCGCGGGTCACCACCGGCACCCCGATCTACACGGTGCGGGGCAACGCGGTCACCCCCACCCCGGCGCCGGCCGCCGGCACCGAGCAGCAGGTGCCGGTGCAGCTGTCGGATGCGGCGAAGGCGGCCCGGGTGGTGGATCGGGTGGTGGAGCAGAAGTCCTCCCGCCCGGAGCTGACCGAGGCCGCGATCGTGGTCTCCGGCGGGCGCGGGGTCGCCTCGGCGGAGAACTTCTCGATCATCGAGGGCCTGGCCGACTCCCTGGGCGCGGCGGTGGGGGCGTCGCGGGCGGCGGTGGACTCCGGGTACTACCCGCACACCTTCCAGGTCGGGCAGACCGGCAAGACCGTGTCCCCGCAGCTGTACATCGCCGTCGGCATCTCCGGGGCGATCCAGCACCGGGCCGGCATGCAGACGTCGAAGACGATCGTCGCGGTCAACAAGGACCCCGAGGCGCCGATCTTCGAGCTGGCCGACTTCGGCGTCGTCGGCGA